>CAZLSK010000021.1:0-16240 GCA_964562075.1 uncultured Candidatus Nitrosotenuis sp. | reverse complement strand
TCTTGGCAGGAGCTACGACCAGTTTGATATTATTTCGATTAGACCCACATATATTGAAGATGGTAGGAGCGCTGAACAAATGGCACGGATGACAATAGCTAACTATGTGGGAGCAAACGAGTTTTATTCAAAACCGCTAGAAAAAAGCGGTTACAAAAAAGAGGTAATGGCAATACGACAGAACTTTGCAAAGTATGGTTTGGCCGAAGCAGCAAGACTCGTAACCCACAAAATGGTAACAGAATTGGCTACCGTTGGCAACGCCAAAGAGTGCGCAGGGCAGATAAGGCAGTATACAGACAGGACAAAAATAAAAACAGTTGTAGCCGGTTTTGACCTTCCAAAAAACGGTTACAATGCTGACTTTTTTTTAAAATTAGAAAAGCTAGCAGGCAGATTATGATATGTCCATTATCAACATCTCCAATATAGACATCAATCTTGCTAAGTATTCTTACACAATAGAAGAGATAGTAGACGATTTGCTTAAAGAAAAGCTGGATGATGAAGTCAGGAATTTTTGCAAAGAAAAGTTGGGCATAAAGAAAGTCTACAAATCATATGATTTATCCAAGGTGAAATTTGATGACGCTAGCTATCTTACACCAGATGTTGATCTCAACGACATGTATGTTCAAAGCGCCAAGAAAGTGTTGCATCCATCTCGAAAACCAAGTGATGTTGGACTGCTTGTAACTATTAATGACAATCAACAGTATCTGGACCCTTCCCCTACTGTTGAGGTATCAATAAAACTTGGTCTAAACAGAGATGTTCGGACGCAGAATTTTCAGGGAATGGCATGTGCTTCGTTATCAGAGACTCTTCTCAACACCGCTGGTTATTTTGCCTCAGAGCACCAAAATGATGTTCTCGTTTTAATTGGAACATATTATACAAGCTGGTTTTTGGACAGAATAAAACAAGTTGACCGTATTTCAATGAAAAACAGAAAGGATTTTAACAATTTTATTTATTTTCTAATTTTCAGTGATGTGGTAGCTGCGGCTTTGTTATCACCATCGGATGGAAAGATGGCACAGGTCGACACAAAATTTGTCTCTTCACGCAAAGACACTAACGTGGATGGCTACAAAAAAGCGACAATAAGGCTTGCTCCACACAGCACCTTTAGACTAGTCTTTGACATGGATGTAAATTCAAAGATTCTGAAAGAAAGAGCTGCACAACTTTCCTTAGAAAACATTTTGTATCTCAAGCAAACATTTCCAGACGATTTTGAAAATGTTAAAGCATGGGGGCTTCATTCCGCAGGAAGAGTCTTTGTAGATCATGTCAGAGAGAGATGTGGCATAGAGATGTCTAAATCAAAGCTGACCTATGAATTAATGAGTGAAACCGGAAACACCGGCGCTGCAAGTTCTTTGCAGTTAATCAGCGAGTCAGTGAAGCAAAAGGTTTTGGGCCATGGTGAACTTGGAGGCATCATAGATTATGGTTGGGAGGGTGCCGACGCATTTATTTACAAAGTTTAAGCTGCCAGATCGGTTTTACACAAAAATATTTTTTAAAATTTGTAATATGAGCGTTCTATCCAAATAATGAAGCAAGACCTTCCATTGCTTGCTCCTCGGATTTCGCTGCGGCAGCCTCGTCTTTCTTTTTCTCTTCGCCACCTGCTGCTGGTGCTGCTGCGGCTGCTGCTGGTGCTGCTGCGGCTACGGCAACTGGTGCTGCCTTGATCGCCTCTTCAATGTTTACATCGGCAAGCGCAGAAACCAGTGCTTTGACTTGAGCGTCATTGACCTCTGTTCCACTGGCTTTGATGATGCTGCCGATGTTAGCTTCATTAATTTCCTTTTTGAGTTTGTGCAAAATTAATGCGGCGTAAACGTATTCCATTGTAAGGTGGCTCTCTTTTGGGGATAATATAAAACTATGTTGGTCAGTTGAGAATTTTTAGACTTCGACAAACAGAATAGAGGTTTTGTTTTAGATTTTTGTCATAGAGCGTTTCCATTCGTTGTTTTAAGAGTCGCTTGGCTTGGTCGCGCTCTGGTCCTTCTGGAAGTGAGAGGACATTGTTGAGAAGCTCAGATAACGATTCTCTTATCCATCCATCCAAAACAGAATAAAGTTTGGGAGATATCTGGATGACCTTGTCCTCATTTATGTCCAGTACTTGGTTGAAGGTTTCGTGTTCTGTTCTGTAGATGAATGCCATGATACAGTTTTCCGGAGTTGGCGATTTTAGAATTTCAAGAGACCTTGGACCTGCCTTTCCCTGAGTGACTTTGTTTTTTAGGCCTGCGGGATTCACTATCAAGCCGCTAACGCCTATTTTGGAAGCGTCTATACCTGTTACAACACCAAAGATAATGTTCTGATACTCGCCGTCTGGCTTTGTTGCAAAAACAAAGCTGCCCTCCTCGAGCCCCTTTTTGCGGCCAAACATAAGAAAAATGCACGTAGTATTGTATTTAATTTATCTCCTGACAGTGCTTTAATATCGGTCAGTTTGACTTTCAGAAGATGAATAAAGAAGAGATCCTTGTTAAATTTTCTTCAGAACCAGACCGATACTACAAAGTGGGGTTGTTTTCTGAACAAGGATATGTTCGTAAATCGTGTTCTGTCTGCAAAAGATTTTTTTGGACTCTGGAATCAAGCAGGCAGTCTTGCCCTGATCACTCCGATGACACCTACTCGTTTATTGGCAATCCTCCTACAAAGAAAAGATTCGATTATTCAGAGGCATGGAGACAAGTCGAGTCATTTTTTGTAAAAAATGGGCACACCTCAGTCAGCAGATATCCAGTTGTGTGCAGATGGCGCGATGACCTTTACTTTACAATTGCCTCAATTGTTGACTTTCAAAGGGTGATGGGCTCAAAGGTAATCTTTGAGTTTCCAGCAAATCCACTTGTTGTGCCACAAACCTGCCTTCGCTTCAAAGACATTGAAAATGTCGGCGTCACTGGCAGACATTTTTCAAGCTTTTGCATGATTGGACAGCACAGTATCCCAAACGGTAAAGGATATTGGAAGGATGAATGTGTTGATCTTGATTTCAGATTACTTACCGATGCATTTGGAATTAACAAAAACGAAATTGTTTTTGTCGAAGATGTCTGGGCCGGGGGCGGATCCTTTGGCTCCTCACTAGAGTTCTATGTGAGAGGTCTTGAGCTTGGTAACGCAGTCTTTACAGAGTTTCAGGGAGAGCTTGGAAATCACACAACACTTGATCAGAGAATCATAGACATGGGAGCTGGGCTTGAGAGGTTTGCATGGATTACGATGGGAACACCCACGGCTTACGATTGCTGTTTTGGTCCAATAACACAAAAGCTCATACAACAGGCAGGAATTGAGGCAGACCCAAAAATCCTAACGAGATACTTTACCGAGATAGCAAAAAGTCTACAAAAATACCATGATTTGTCCCAAGTTAGAAGGGCAGCTATCAAGGCATCTGGACTTTCGGATGACAAACTAAACAGGATCATAACACCGCTCGAAGGCATTTACCTGATAGCAGACCATCTAAGAACCTTGATCTTTGCCATTTCTGATGGGGCACTTCCAAGCAACGTTAGTGGCGGCTACAACCTCCGAATGATTCTAAGAAGGATAATGGCCACAATGGACAGACTCGGCTTAAAGCTTGACTTAAACGATCTTATCGACAGCCACATCGATTATCTCAAAATAACCTATCCAGAGCTTGAGCAGTACCGAAATGAAGTCAAAACAATAATTGGCATTGAGATTAGTCGTTACCATGAATCCAAGTCCAGAATGATAAAAATTGCAACCACACTAAAAAGTCAAAAGAAAACGTTGACGGTTGATGACATGATACGACTCTACGAATCAGATGGTGTAACTCCAGATTATCTAAAAGAACACCAAATAATTGCAGAAATACCAGACACCTTTTACACCAAGTTGTCCGAGTTACACCAATTCGAAAAAAAGAAGGAAGCCGAAGGCTTTGAGCTTGGCAAGATCCCAGAAACAGAGTTGCTATTTTACAAAGACGATCCGATGGTATTTGAGGCCAAGGTTCTCAAAATACTCAAGAATAAATTCGTTGTACTTGATAGGACCTCGTTTTATGCAAGAGGTGGAGGTCAAGAGCCAGACCACGGCAAAATAGATGGCTCACAAGTGGTTGACGTAACAAAACACGGAGCCATAGTATTACATGAGATCAAGGGAACGGTTCCAAGGGAAGGCTCCACCGTCAGATGTGAAATCGACATTCCCAGACGGCAAGGCATCACAAAGCACCACACCAGCACTCATGTTGTCAACTCTTCTGCAAGAAGCGTGTTGGGCTCATGGATTTGGCAGCACTCTGCCTTCAAGGAACAGGACTATGGGAGGCTTGACATCACACACCACTCGGGCCTAACCGAGGAGGAGATTCAGAAAATCGAGAATGTGGCAAACTCGGTAATTCAAAAAAATCTTCCAGTAACCATCAAAGAATACGAACGTGGACAAGCAGAACAGACATTTGGTTTTAGAATATACCAAGGCGGAGTGGTTCCTGTAAAATCGGTTCGAATTGTACGAATTGAGGATTTTGATGTGGAGGCTTGCGGTGGAACACATGTGAAAAGAACCGGAGAGCTAGGACTGATAAAAATTACCAAGTCGGAAAGAATCCAAGACGGTGTGGTAAGACTGGAGTTTGTATCAGGTGAGGCTGCAGTCCAACACGTCCAAAAACAAGAAAAAGATATTTTTACAATAATAAGATCACTTGGTTCAAACCGGGAAAAGCTTCTAAAATCATTTGAGCATGTTATGAACGATTCCGAGTCTGCAAAGAAAAAGCTAAAGCAGCTGATCAAAAGAACAAGCGGAACCATAGCAAAACAGTCAATCGAATCTGCAAAAAGTTTTGGTCCTATCAAGTTTTATTCCGTAATAGACGAAGAGTTAGATGAGGAATTTCACATTGCAGTAGGAGAGGAAGCAATTAAGCAAAACCCTTCAGTGATTTATTGCGCCCTGATTGTGAGTGGCTCTGGAATCAGGATTATTGTTTTTGCAGGAGAACAAGCCACCAAGGTCTTCAAGGCAGGTGATTTGGTAAGAGAGATCTCCTCAAAACTTGGCGGCTCTGGTGGCGGAGACGCAAGGTTTGGTCAAGGTGGAGGCAAAGACGTAACAAAGCTTGCCGACGCACTTGCGCATGGTGAATTACTAATCAAAAAGACAGTGAACGTATGATAGATTGGAATAAAATAGAACAAAAATGGAGGGCAAAGTGGCAACAATTAAAGGAGTTTGAGACAGAGCCAGATTCCCGACAAAAAAAATTCATTACGGTTGCCTACCCGTATCCCAATTCGCCTCAGCATATAGGACATGGGAGAACCTACACGTTGGCGGATGTCCACGCACGATTTTGGCGCATGCGAGGCTACAATGTTCTTTTTCCAATGGGGTTTCATTATACAGGAACTCCGATTCTTGGAATGGCAAAACGCGTTCAGGAACAGGACAAGGAGTTAATCGAGAATTTTAAAACACTTTATCATGTTCCGACTAATAAAATAAAGGAGTTTGCCGAGCCAGTCAAGATAGCCGACTACTTTCATGATGAGATAAAGCAAGGAATGATCGAGATGGGTTATTCCATTGACTGGCGAAGAGAGTTTACAACAATAGATCCCGTTTACAAAAAATTCATCGAGTGGCAGTTCCGTAAGCTCAGAGAAATGAAGTTAGTGGTCCAGGGCTCCCACCCTGTGGGTTGGTGTCCAAAGGATCAGAACCCCGTATCACAACATGACACCCTTGGAGATGTAGAACCAGACTTTACTGAGTACATTTTGATCAAATTCCATTACAATGGTTTAGTGATTCCAACTGCTACCTTGAGGCCTGAGACAATTTTTGGGGTAACAAACCTGTGGATCAATCCTTTGGTGAAATACAAGAAGGTGAAAGTAAACGATGAAACATGGCTGGTCAGCCCAGAATGTGCACGCAAGCTTGAGTTTCTTGACAAAAAAATAGTGTACCTAGATGACGTTGATGGTTCTGAGTTTGTGGGCAAATCAGTAAGTGTTCTTGATAACAAATCGATTCCAATACTTCCTGCAGGCTTTGTTAAAAGCGAAAACGGCACTGGCGTCGTAATGTCAGTTCCGGCTCATGCCCCATTTGATTATCAGGCACTAGTTGACATACAGCATGATAAAGACAAATTAATTCAAAATCTTGCCAGCTCATTAAAACCAATTTCAATAATCAAAAGCCAAGAATATGGCGAGATTCCTGCAAAAGAGGTAGTAGAGCGGCTAAAGATTCGTAGCCAAAGCGATCCCATGCTTGAAGAGGCAACAAAGCAAGTCTACGCAAAAGAGTTCTATGGCGGAATATTAAAGGAAAACACACTCCAGTTTGCAGGACGCAAGATCTCAGAAGCAAAAGATGCGATACGACAGTGGCTCCAAGATTCCAAGGCATCCGATATTTTGCTTGAGCTAAACAACGCTCCAGTGCGTTGCAGGTGTGGTACCGAGTGTGTTGTAAAGATTCTCAACGATCAATGGTTCTTGAATTATTCAGACAAGGTGTGGAAAGAAAAGGCAAATGCGTGTTTTGAGAAGATGAGTATTTTGCCAAATGAGATACGAACCGAATTCAATTATGTCGTTGGCTGGTTAAGAGAAAGAGCGTGTGCAAGACAACATGGTCTTGGCACTCCACTTCCATGGGCTCAGGGTTGGATCGTCGAAAGTTTGTCCGACTCTGTAATATACATGGCGTACTATGTTTTGGCAAAATATGTAAACAGCAAAGAACTTGTTGTAGACAGTCTCTCAGACCAATTCTTTGATTATGTGCTGCTAGGGGTTGGAGAACCATCTCAAGTTTCCAAGCAATGCAAGATATCTGGTGAACTTCTAAAAAGGATACGAGATGATTTTGTGTATTTTTATCCAGTTGATGCAAGACATTCGGGGCGCGATCTTGTGCCAAACCATTTGACCTTCTTTGTTCTAAACCACGTTGCTATATTTCCTGAGAAAAATTGGCCAAGGCAAATCGTCGTAAATGGTTCTGTCCTAATGGACGGCAAAAAGATGTCCAAATCTATGGGAAATATCATCCCCCTACGAGAGGCAATCAAGGATTATGGAGCAGATCCAATAAGGCTTGCAATAATAATTTCTGCAGAACTTTTGCAAGATGCAGATTTTAATTTGGAATCTGTAAACACCATAAAAAACAGGCTTGAAAACATGCTTGAGGAATGCTCAAAATGCAGAGTAGGCAATATTTCCAAAAAAGAATCAGAGGACAATTGGATCTTGGGACGACTTCAAAATCTCATTCAGCAGGTAACTACTGCAATAGAAAAAATGAGACTAAGAGAAGCACTGCACCACATTCTTTTCAGCTTCGAATCAGACCTGCAGTGGTACCTCAAACGCATACAGGCAAAGCAAAGAACTGATACATCTGGCATCTTGCACAAAATACTAAGCGTAAGGGTTGCAATGCTTTGTCCATTTGCACCCCACATAGCCGAGGAAATGTGGGAAAGACTTGGCAATTCTGGGCTGGCATCGAGATCATTATGGCCGCAACCAGATATCCAAATTGATCAGAAATCGATTCAAACAGAAGATCTCTTAATGTCGGTAGTTGATGACATTAAAAATATTTTAAAGATAACCAAGCTGGCCAATCCACAAAAAATCGTCTTATACACAGCAGACAGTTGGAAACGTAAAGCATATCAAAAAATCGTACAAAATGTCGTCAGCGGTCAGACAAACATTGGTGCAATAATCAAAGAACTGATTGCAGATAAAGAGACTGAAAACATTAAAAAAGATCCAGATTTTGTAAAAAAAGTTGTAAGTGCAGTTTTAGCAGAACCAACAGAATTACGCAAATTAAAAGCTGAAATGGAACCAATAGATGAAGCTCAGATCATAAAAATGGAGCTTTCTTCTCTTGTAAGAAAAGAATTTGGTGTTGAGTTGCAGACATTTTCTGAATCTGATTCTTCAAGATACGATCCAAAGAACAAGGCAAAGACTGCAAGACCCTACAAGCCAGCACTACTCATAGAGTAATTTGGTAAAAAGAAGCCAAAAGTGTTTTTATTAGGTAATTAGAAAATTTCAGTAAATTGAAAATAGCAGTTGTTGGAGTCGGAGTGGCTGGCGGATACCTAATTTCTAGGCTCAAAAAAGACCACGAGGTAGTTGGCTTTGAGCGAATGACTGAGGAAAACCATGACTCCATTTGCGCATGGGGCACTTCAAGAAATGAGATGAAGGAGCTTTGTGCAAAGGGCGATATTGATTTTGACAAATTTGTGATTCATCACGGAAAAGACATGCATATTGAAATGAATAACAACCAGAAATTTGACATCAAGCTCAAAGGCCTTGTTACCTTTGACAAGATAGGCCTCATCAAAGAGATGGCAAAAGGCGTCAAGATCCATTATGGCGTTGCCCCAAAGCTTGAGGAGCTAGAAAAGGAATTTGACCTAATTGTGGATTGCACCGGCTTCCACCGCAGCTACCTGCCAAAAATCAAAAAGGACTTTTACTTACCGACGTACCAATACAAGATTCAGTACGATGAAAAGGTCCCAATTGACGACTTTTTTGTAAAGCCTTTCCCAGGCATGACTGGTTACTTTTGGTATTTCCCACTTAGTCAGAACATGGCTCACATCGGTGCAGGTGACTATAAGAAAAACCATGTAATTGAGACCGACAAGTTTTTTGCAAAATATGGGGGCAAGGTGACAAAAACGGTTGGAAGACCAATCAGGCTTGCAACGCCAGACATGTGTGAACCATTTTACCACGGTAAAGTAGTCGGAGTGGGTGAGTCCATCGGTACTGTGTATCCGTTGCTTGGTGAGGGGATCATCCCTAGCATGGTGTGCGCAGACATTTTTGTTAGAAACATCAACAACTTGGAAAAATACAGAAAAGAGGTCCTAGAGTACTTTGCAATCTATGGAAAGGTTCTCAAGTTCATCAGACATAAAATGAAAGGTGAGTTTTCCGCAATCAAAAGTTTTGCAGACTTGATTTCAATATTTAGATACATGAAGAAAAATGAAGACAGATTTGGAATGGAGATCCACATGCGCGACCTAATGAAGGTTGCAAAAGCCTAGACGAAGCTTGTCAAGCTAAAGCCTTCTCTTGTAGTTCTTGCGTATTTCATGTTGTAGTCGTAAATTATTGTTGCATACTCATCAAACACCTGTTTCATTGATTCAAGCGAGTCCGCAAGATAAAATCCCGGACAATCACCCGTGAATTGATACGTCGAGTGCACTCGTGCCTTACCTTTTTCGTTTTCAAGCCAGGTTGAAAATGGGTATAGATAGCACACCCCTGGTCTCGAGGGGTGGATTGTGCAGGCACCATTTTCGTCCAAAAACCTGCACGAGATGTGTGTGCCATCATCTGCTTCCATTTCGTCGTTTTTGCGTTTTAGGTTAATTGATGTCATAATGATTTGATCTGAAGATGGTCCCATTTCACGCCAACTAGAAATCACCGTTTCGTTTTTGATAAAATCGGATGTTTTTTTGTATTTGAGACCTTTTCCGATGGTGATAAGATCGTCCGACGTCAGTGGGAGTCGTCCTTGTCTGTCACAACAGTTGTGACAATCTGGCCAAAAACATTTCCAAAGTACAAATTTTTTGTCGCCAGCAAGATACGGAATATGAAATACCACATCTTTTACCCTGATTTGATGATCAGATACATCTGTCCTCCTCCCAAGCATGAAGTCTTTTAGTGTTGGATCGATTTGCCAATTTTTTTCCAAGAGCTTTAAGGATTCCTCAATTTCTTTTTGAAACAACTGATGCAGTTATAACTAAATTACTAGATGCTATTAACGTTGGCTGAAAAAGGAAAGTATGCGTCTGGAACACAAAACAGAAGACTGGTCTGGAAAGAAATTGTCTGGCCACTTATTTTGGAGCTCAATTCCGTGTCATTCACACTAATACAGTATCAAAAAAAGCGCGATGAGATTTGTCAGAAATTTGGTTTGTCGCTAACGGTTGCATCGAGGGGTCTTGCATCTCTCTTGCAAAAAAACATCCTATACAAGGAAAACGATCTGTATTCAATTCACTATAGATTAATTCCGTATATGAGACTGAATGCAGAGTGTGATTATGCAACTGCAATTCGTGAAGTAAGAAACAAGTGAAGTAATTTTATATTCTGACGGTTGTGAGACTTTGTCAGTAGCCCGATAGTCTAGCGGCCAAATGATTTTCAGGTTAAGGATTCGGCGCTCTGGATCTTATGAGAGGATACGCCGAGACGGCAGTTCGAATCTGCCTCGGGCTACTTTTTATCTTGAGGCTTGTGCTATTCTTTCGAGTTCGTTCTTTTTCTTAACAGATGGGGCGTTTGCATCGTTTGTGGAGGCAGCAATTAGGTGTTCTGCAAGGTACTCCTCCATTGCTTTTGGATTTGAAAATGATGACTCTTTGACGCCATCTGCAATAAATCGTAATGCTAGATCCACCCTTCGTAGTGGTGAGACATCTACTGAGACATGGTATGCGGTACCGCCGTAGACAATCCTTGTCGTGTCTTCATTCGGTGATGAATATTCAATTGCGCGGACAAGAACCTCTACTGGATTTTTGCCAGTCTTTAGATGAATTATTTCAAATGCAGCCTTTACCGTATTGATGGCACGAGTTTTTTTGCCGCCCATTCGGCCTGTGTTTTTTGCATATTTTTTTCCAAAATGCATGAGCTTGTTTTCTAGTCTTTCTACAATGTTGACCTCGGTTTTGTTAAATCGTTTTAGTGATGAACGACCAAATGTCAGAGGCATTATTGCTTTTTTTAGTGAAATCACATTTTTGAGTCCGGGATCTTTTATCTCAACACCGTCAAGATCCCACTTTCTAAATAACAGAATGTTTTGTGATTCGACCATCGTTTATCTCCTTGGCTTTTCTTTTCTACCCCTTACGAGTTCTCGCAAGGATGTGTCATTTACCTTGAAAACCTTGAATCTTACTCCCGGAATATCTCCCATCGCACCACCCATAGATGCGCCCATTCCTTCTACGTGAACCTCGTCGTGTTCATCAATAAAGTTCATGGCTCCGTCTCGTGGCAAAAACGCAGTCACTGTTTTTCCGTTCTTTATTAGCTGGACTCTTACACACTTTCTTACCGCAGAATTTGGTTGTTTTGCCTCTACTCCTACTTTTTCTAGAACAATCCCTCTTGCTTGAGGAGAACCTCCAAGTGGGCTTGCCTTTCTGTCAAGTCCAAGCATTCTTCGCTTGTAGACGCCGATTGCCCAACGTTGTCTTTTTCGCTTTGACTTCAAGACTCTTCCTGCAAATAACCCTAATGGAGATTTTGCCATGCTATCACTCTGTAAATTTATCTGGACTATTAATTAAAACGCTTGTAATTTCAAAGTATCTTTTTGCCAAAAGGCGTGCTTTTTCAGCATTGCGGCCTTCGCGCCCTACAACGATGCCTTTCTTTTTTGGATCAACTAAGACGATTGCTTGAGTTGTTCCATCGAGTCTTTTGTTTAGCTTAACCTCACTTACAAGCTTTGGGTTTAGCATGTTTTTCAAAAATGATATTGGATCGTCTGAATATTCGACAAGCTCGACATTTTTCTTGATAATGTTTTGCAGATTTCTGATATGGGAGCCACCCTTTCCTATGGCAAGACCCATCTTTCCTTCATTTACAATAAAGATTACACGGTTTTGTTTTTCATCTTCCACACAATCACGAGCTGATGCGCCGGTTACATTTTGGAAAAGCGAGATTAATCGCATTTGATCAGTTGTCAGTTTGATTGTTTGTGGCATTTTCGCTAATTAACTCGAAGCCTTATGAGTCTCATTTAAACTTTGAGAGAGTTGTGTTGATGTTATTTTGTTGTTCATTGTACCTCTGATTCTTTTAGTATTGCTTTGATGTTTGAGTCAGGAATTGATGTTAGTGATGCTGCTGATACTCTAAATTGCAATCCGCAAACTCTTCCTAGTGCAACGGAGGAGCCATCAAACTGTAGTGTTGTGACTTTTTGTTCCTTTGTAGAGTCTTGAATTTTGTCTAGTGATTCTTTTGATACTGACTTTGAGACGATGACTAGTTTTGCGTTCTTGATTGATTGCAGTACTTGTTTTACGCCCAATACACACTTGTTTTCCTGTAGTGCGTCCTTGAGTGCTTTTTCGAGTAATTTCCCCATTATACCACCGTGTAATGACGATTCAAAAATGCTCCCTTATAGATTTATCACTTGTTAATTTGATCAAAATACCAATGCAAAAATCAAAAGATCATATAAAAATAAGAACAGAAAGTTACTGGCTAGCAACCACGGTGAAACTCACTGTGAATGGGTCGGTGTTTTTGGTGTGAACCGCAAGTGCATTTCCTGCAAAGTTCCATGTTCCAGATGATGTTTGCGGATCTACGATCGTCAGTGCAAATTTGGTTTTGCCGTCTGGAGTCCAGATGGATTGGCCTCTGTCCTCTCCTTCGGCTAATGGCCCTGTTAACGCTACGAGCTGTACAGATTCTGAAGCGGAGTAAGTCAATGTTCCTTTGTAGATCATAGCAGATGGTGGCAAGATCACTGCAAGTTGGTGGGATTCATGACCAAGACCTGGATCCTGAACTTAGGTAATTGTTTTAGATGTAATTTTTGATTTATGCATAGCTGGTTTTTCCATAGATTTTTCCATCATCGGCTTTTTCTCTGCAGTTTTTGGTTTTTCTGCCGGTTTTGGTAGTGGTTTTTGTACCTCTTCGCACAACTCATCGCCACAAATCTTGTTCGCAGTTTTTGGTCCAAAGCTTTTGGTACTTGTACCCTTTGCCTTTACAACCTCAGCCGATTCCATTGTACTAAAAGATGCTACAAATGCTGAGGACAGTAGATGCTGACGGTTAACAATACTGATAGTGTTGTTTTAGTCATTATGTTTGGAAAAATTACTTGCGTATAAGATCTTATCATAATTAAGTGTAATTATTCTACGTAAACAGATTTTGCGTAATTTTGTGCAAGCGGCCTTGCATCTGTGAGGGATTTCCAGACAAATGTTTCTAATGTATAGTCACCACTTTCAGTTGGCAACCACGATTGTGATACTTCAAAGCTTTGATTGGCGGACAGTTGTCCTACTATCCAAGAAAGTGATACAGCGTTACCTTTTTCATCACTAATTTGTATGATGCAGGTAAATTCTTGTGGATAGTTCTCATTGTTGTTAATACTATTTACGATTTGAATTCGCTGATCTGTTCTTAGCTCAGTTATTTGTTTCCCACTAGAATCTGCAAAATAAAGATCATCTACAGAAATTTTTTGTATGTCTGGGATGTCAGATACTACACTTGATTTTGCAATTATATCAAGCTCATCTGAAATGCTGTAAGGTTTTGGTAGAGTTCTGTCCTGATATCTTGCTGTTAGGGCATCGTCTGGAATTGCAAGAAGCCTGTTTCCACTTGATTTGTCTGTTGGTGTCAAAAGTATTTTTGCTTCAAAAATTCCAGATGCATCGTCTGTTTCCGTTGCAACAACTGATATTCCTGCAGAATCTGAATCCGAAAATACCTCAACATTGAGCTGATCTAATGCCTCTGCATTAAGGTTCATGTCTGCATCCCTGACTCTGATGATCACCTCATCAGTCACAAGATACTTTGGATTGGAAAATTCGATTTCCGCCTCATTCCAGCTCACTGTAGCTGACTGTGTGAGTACAACACCGTCAGCAAACTCAAATGATATGGTGATACCATCGTCTCTTTGTGTCTCAAGCAAACCGTCCGTTGGCCCTCTCCCAGTGGTTCGCGGTTGTGTGTCGGCCCTTCCATCGCCATCTACGTCGTGTGAAAAACCCGTTAGTGTGACTTCGCCTGTGAAAACTCCGCTGTTTGCAGCAGTCTCTGTAAGTCTGTATGGTTCAAGTGAATGGCCCGATGTTGAGATTTTGACTGCATGATTCTCTTCGTCGCCAATCGAGTCGATACCATATTCATTTTCATTCCAGCTTGGTGCAGCAATAGTTATACGAATTTTGTCAGTCCATGTGTATACTGATTTGTCCGTGTAAATTGGCGCATACGGTTTGTCATAGTCTGGAATTTGTGCATATACAAAGTTGATAATGACAATAAGCGGAATCGCAAAGAGGAGTTTATTCTTCAACAACATTAGAATATCTCATTGGCAGATTTATTGCTTCAACCTGTTTTAATTCACAAGTATTTTTAAAAAATCATAAATTCTATCGTAGTGTTTTTAGAGTATGGCAAGACTAGTCAAAAAAGACGCCGTAGATCCAATGAAGATCAAAATAGGCGGTGAATCAAAATGGATTTGTATGTGCGGTCTAAGCAATGACCAGCCATTTTGTGATGGCTCGCATAAAAAGACTGCGGGAGAAGAGGCTGGCAAGATCTACTTAACAAGGACGGAACAAGAAAAGAGATTTCCCCTGGCTAATTTTTTATTTTTAAAATTCACTGATAATTTCTTAGTTCGTCTTTAATATGATAAAAAGTTGGTTTGAATTGTGGATTGGGGCTTTCCTGTCCGGTGCCTCAATGACCACTCGTCCTATCTTGGAAAATATTTAGTGTTTAGCTCTTTGAGACTTGCATGTACAAGTCGACGGTTCCAGAACCTACTGGAATGTTGCTTCCAACGATTACGTTTTCAGTTACTCCCTTGAGCTCTTCTACCTCGCCTGTGAGGGCTGCCTGGGCAATCGTTGGCACCGTAATTTCAAATGCGGCTCTTGCCAAAACACTGTCTTTTGTTCCTGCAATTCCGTGACGACCGATTTGTTGTAGATAGCCACGAGAACACATCATGTCTGCTACAAGCATGATATATCTAGAGTCGACCTCAAGGCCTTGGTCTTCTAGGGTAGTACTGAGTTCGTTGATCAAGGCGTTTCTTGCAGCCTCGATTCCAAGTGTTGCAGCAATCTCAAAGACATTGTTTGTTCGTACGTTTCTTTTGTCAATTCCTTCTATCTCAAGTACTTTGGCCAAATTAGAGCCGGTTGTTTGAATTACCCACTCGTCGTCTTTTTGTGCCACGGTAACTCGCGTGATGTCTGGAACGCCCTTTACTATTGTGTTTAGAACCTTGTTTCTTACTGCAATTACCGTCGGAGCATCGGATTCCTCTACGAGTTTTAGCGTGATTGTGTTTCCGCTTGTCTCGGTTTTGAATTTCTTGTTTGCTTGTAGTGCTGTTTCTACTTCCTCTACGGTGCAGCCCCTCTGGTGTAATGCGCCTGGGCTAAGCTCAAGTGTGATTTCTGTAGCGTAATCGGTATCAACATTTGCAACAAGTGCGCTAATTTTTGTCTGAAGCGTGTTTCTTGCGACCTCAATTGCCTTTTCTCTTGATTTTTTGTATTTTTCATCTAGGTAGATGTCCATTGTTGGTGTGACTGGCTTTTTTCTTGCATCTACAAGCTCAATTAGTCTTGGCAATCCCAACGTGACGTTTCTCTCCCTGATTCCAGCAAAGTGGAATGTTCTTAGTGTCATCTGTGTACCAGGTTCACCAATGGACTGCGCAGTCACTATTCCAACTGCCTGTCCCGGTTCTGCCTTTGCCTTGTTGTATAGATCAAGTGCTTTTTTGAGGACCTTTTCGATACCATCCCAGCTTAGTTTTGAATGTAAGATTCCTTCCTCAACAAGTTTTGTGAGTCTTGGGTTGAATGTCTTGGTGTATTTTTTGAGCAGCTCTTCGGCGTCTTCTTTTGTTGCTTTTTTACCACTGTCAACTATTGTTTCAGACTCGATTAGCCTGTTAATGTTAAATGCCTCACCGTGGTCAGATTTTGCGACATCAATTCCGTCCTCTCCATACAAGAATTGGATTATGTGGCCGTGTGGGTCTCGGACTGTGCCATCGTATTCCAGCTTGATGTGTTCAAGTGCATTGACTAGTCTTCTTTGCATGTAACCACTTTGCTGTGTTCTTACTGCAGTGTCTACCAGTCCCTCTCGTCCACCCATTGCATGGAAAAAGAACTCGATAGTTGAAAGACCGTCTCTGTAGTTTGATTTTACAAATCCATGAGCATCGGGGTTGTCGTCGTTTTCTTTAAAGTGCGGCAGAGCCCTGTTGTTGTAGCCTTTGTTGAGTCTATTACCGCGAATTGACTGTTGTCCTAGTGCGCCTGCCATCTGACCAATGTTTAGTGATGAGC
>CAZLSK010000020.1:0-16458 GCA_964562075.1 uncultured Candidatus Nitrosotenuis sp. | reverse complement strand
AAAATGCTACATAAACCCCCAAAAGTACGACGCTATTCCACTTCCTGATTTTGGCCTTTCTTAGTAGCACAAAAAGTACAAACGGTGCAATTATTGAAAAGCTAATCAGAGTAGACAGAATTCCAAAATTCACAGTAACACTGGATAAAACAAGAACAATCCCTAGAACCAAGGTGATGTTGGTAATACAGGAGCCAATAATATCACCAAACGCCAATTCAAGATGTCTCTTTCGCACCGCAATAACATCGACTGTTAGTTCGGGTAACGACGTCCCAATGGCAATGATTGTAGCACCAATGACGGATTGTCTAATACCAGTGGCATCTGCAATTGATGAAGCGTTATCCACTATCATTTTCGCACTAATGATCACTAGTCCGATGCCTATAAAAAAGAAAATAAGCGATCTGAGTGCAGAACCACTTTCTTTTTCCGGTGGGTTTTCCTTTGGATGAAATTTGAAGATGTAATACAAAAAGAATGCAAATACTACAAGAAGAGCACCTGCAACAAATTTGCTTCCTTCCTGCGTAATCAACAAAATTAGTGGAATGGCAGAAGATACCAAAAGTAAAGGAAGCAGAGATCGCAGGGTCTTGTGTCTAATCTCCTTAATAGGTGATATCAACAAAAACACAGCAGCAATTAATGCAACATTGGTAACATTTGAACCGAATATGTCGCCAAGAGTTATTCCAACATTGTTGCTTTGTGTAGCAAAAAACGCGACGCTGATCTCTGGGGCAGAAGTGGATACCGCAACTATCACGAATCCAGCTGCCAACTCCCCAATTCCCGTAATTTTTGAAAACTTGACTATTGATTCGATTGCAAATATGGCGCTCTTTACAAGAATCGCAATGAATACTCCCAGTAACAATAAATCTACAATTAATTCTGACAATCCCTACCACATAAGCGGTACAAGAAGTACTGTCATCAGCGCCACTACGAGTACAGAAAGAAAATTCAGTGGTAATCCAACTCTTGCCATCTTTTTTGCGTTTACGAAGCCAGATGATATTACAATTGCGTTTGGTGGTGTGCTTGCAGGTAATATGAAGCCGTAGCTGGCACCAATCGTGACTGGAAGCATCAAAAGGAGTGGGTTAATTCCTATGACACCCGAAAGTGTCGCAGCAATTGGCACCATCAGGGCTGTAGTGGCAGTATTACTTATGAATTCCATAAAGACGACAACTAAAAGGAGAATCACAATAATCATAAAATATGGCATGCCTACAAGAAACTCGAGTTGTGTGGCAACCCATCTGTCAAGCCCCGTTGTTGTAAACCCTCCTGCCAATGCTAGCCCGCCACCAATCAGTAACAGTACCCCCCATGGAATTTTTGCTGCATGACTCCATTCCATGATTCGACCATTTTTTGATGGTATGGCAAAAAGTGAGACAGCTGCAATTATCGAAATCATAGAATCATCAATCATTAGTAGGTAGCTACCCCAGATCAAGCCACGACTTATCCAAGCTATGACTGCAACTGTAAATATTGCCAACACTTTCTTTTCATCAGAAGAGATCCTTCCCAGCTCGGTCAACTTTTTTAAAATGATGTCTTTTTCGTGAAAAATCTGCCCTCCACTAATCTTGCCAACCCATACGATGTAGGCCCATAGCGCAACCAGTGAAACGGCACTCACGGGAACTCCAATTAACATCCATTTACCAAAGCTTACATCAATGTCTGATATCGATTTTGCCAAAGAGGCAAAGATTGCGTTTGGTGGCGTCCCTATCAGAGTAGCTATTCCTCCAATACTTGCCGAAAAGGCAATACTGAGCATCAGATAACTTGCAAACCTTTGCTTTTCTTTGATAGTTATTGAAGCTAATACCGCCGCGGCAATCGGAACAATAAGGAGGGTTGTAGCAGTATTGCTCATCCATGCGCTCAGTGAGCCGGTAATGAGGATAAATGCCCCTACTATGTGTTTTGGACTTGTCCCAAATCTCTTCAAAATGTTAAATGCGAATCTCTGGTGGAGGTTCGTTTTTTCTATCGCTGCTGCTAAGAAAAATCCACCTAAGATCAAAAAGATTATCCTGTCTGCGTAAAAAGTTGACAATTTTACCAAATCTAAAACATTAGTGAAGGGGAAGACAACAAGAGGCAACAACGCTGTAACGTAGAGAGGAATGGCCTCTGTAACCCACCACGTTCCCATCCAAAAAGATAGACCAAGGACAAGCTTCGCTTCAAAAGGTAATCCATCAATTGGAATCAACATGGTTAACACAAACAATGCCGGTCCCAATGCAAACCCCACGGAACCAATCTTGAGTCTTGTTACCATGGTACTATGAGATCTTTGTGGAATTATAGATCAAAACAAGATTATCAAACCTGAAATCAACCACATGAAATGTCTCCTAAATTTGAATTTACCAAGATCTGGAAAATCTTTTTTATGCAATTAAGAATCTGATCAGATTCAATGAATGACAAACTCAAACTAGCTTCATTGTTGTTGATATTACCGCTCTTTACTATCGTATTAACAACAAGCAACTTTCAAGACGCAGATGGGGCAAAGAGCCAAGGTAACAAGGCTCCTGGACGCGTCGGAACAGACTCATACGGATCAAAGAATGCCCGCATCGTTTGTGGTGACAAATTGTGTTCTGAAATCCCTCGCGTAAAGCAGTCACCGGTAATGGTCGAAAAGCCATCAAAAATGACAGAAGACAAGATGATGGAAAAGAAATCTATGATGGAAAAAGACGCAATGATGAGCGAATCCGAATATGCCCTCAGACTCTCAAGGACAAACGTTCCTGCAACAATTCCCCTTCATAAGGGATGGTACAATGGCGAGCCAGTCTACTTTATCATAACTGACTCTAGTGAACAAAAACACGCCGACATCATCACAGAAAAACAAGGTTGGAAGGTTGAGCTTGCTCCACCATTGACAAACGCACCCAAAAAAGCACTCTCGACTACATACATCTTTACAAATGGAATCAAAGGTAGTGGAATCCATGGATTCCAAGGAGAGGTCTTTACAAGTACCCCCGCACAATCAGAAACATACAGCGCATTGACCTCACATATTCACGTGACATGGAATGATGACTCATCGGCTGAACTTTTGGATTCTGAAGAAGCAATACTTGCTGCAGCAGAGGATGGTTTAGTTACGTTAACTGATCTACCTGTAGTGATTAATATGCCGCAGGTAATGTGGCCGGGTGGGCAGCTCACCATAAAAGAAGACAAGACATTAACAGATGAGACACCATATGGAGGTGGCCAAGTTCTGGACATCAATATTGACAAAATGACAGTGACCTTTGTTGCACACCGTGGATGGGGCCCAGATGGCAAAACAATCTACTATATCGTAACAGACGCAACACCAGAAATGCCAGCTGCTATGATGGGAGTTGCAAGCTCACCAACATCGGCCGCACTCATTGCCAATTCTGCGGCAGTTGACCTGTTTCAGTTCATGAATGGAGTCAAAGGAACTGGACCGTTGGGATTCCAGCCAGGAATTGCAGCTGCAGCACCAGGCGATTCAAACTATTCTCCAATGTGGAGAATATACGCCATTGGATGGAAGGATCCAAACTCGGCATCAGTTCTTGAAACTACTGACGATATCAGTGCATACAAAAAAGCGGGAATGATTGATGTGAATTTGGCGCGACCTATGGACAAAGACCATATAGTCAACTGTCCATTCATCGATCCATTCCAATAATTTTTTATTTTTTATTTGTTAAAGAATGTGTGTCAAATGACTGAGTTTCAAATAAGGTGCGCAGATTGTGGTTGTCTGCCGTCAGAATGTAAAAAAACCAAGTCTGCGCTTGAATGCCCTAACTGTACGTATGTTGAATGCTGCTGTTGGCATGAATTAAATTCAAAAACTTGATTTTTTGTTCAACTTAATTTTGTTATAGACAAAATAAAATATCGTTCCAGCCAATACTACTGCCATGCCCATCAGTATCACATAGGCCTCGAATTGGATCACTCCAATAATTGGCGTGATTATTCCAAGAACAGGTAGGATTGGAAAGTTTTTCACATTTAATGGAACTCTGAAAGGTCTCTCAATCTGAGGCTCTTTCATTCGCAACCAGATCAAAGAAAAATTCACAACAATGAATACCATGATGATGGTGAATACAGAAATATTTGCTATGGTTGAAATGTTTCCTGCAAAGGTAAAGGCAACAGCCAAAACGCCTATTACAATTACTGCAGGCCATGGAGTTTTTCGCCCTTGATGAATAATTCCAAAAACTGATGGAAGTGATTTGTCGCGAGCAATCCCATAGAGAATTCTTGATCCCGACACTAACATGATCAGAACTGTGTTTGTTGTTGCAAAAAGTGCAATTAAAGAAAGGATAATTTGAGCTTGAGAACCAAGTGCCTTTTTTATAACGTCTGAGAGTGGGGCAATGGATGATCCTAGCTCGTGCCAATCCAGTACTCTGATAGCAGATATTGATACTAGAATGTAGATTATTGCGGTAATTGATATGGAGAGTATAATTGCTCGTGGAAGGATCTTTTTTGGGTTACGTACTTCTTCGGCAACGTTTGCAATGTTCTCAAAACCAATATAGGCAAAAAATACAAGCGTAAAGGCAGAAAATATTCCTTTCAACCCATTTGGCGCATCAAAATAATTGATCTGCACATTTCCAAATAATGCAAACCCAACCCAAATCACTAGTGCAAGTCCTGCGGCCTCGATTATTGTAAAAATCACATTCATTGAGGAGGATTCATTTATTCCAATGAAATTAACAAATGAAAGAGCTACAAGTACCATTATAGCAGAAATCAAAATAGGAGCTCCAAACAGACTGGCGAAATATCCACCAAAACCAAGAGCAATTGTGGATGCAGAAATTATTGCAACAAACAGTGTAAGCCAGCCAACAAGAAATGCAACAAAATTATTTTTGAAGGCGTTTTTGATGTAGGAATATTCAGCGGCAGCCTTTGGATACATAGAAGACAGCTCTGCATAGCTAAGACCTGTAAAAACAGATGCCACAGCGGCTAGAATAAAGGAAACCCAAACAGAGTTTCCAGCAAGACCTGTAGCGTTACCAATCAATGCATAAATTCCTGCACCAAGAATAAGGCCGACACCATACATTGTGGTCTGAAAAAGTCCAAGGCGCCGTTGCAGCTCTGACATGAATTAGTAAGAATTTCGAATTATTTTACTTGTATAATGGAATTCATCCTTGATAATAACCTGAATTCGAGTGCACTCTGATTTTCAGCCTTGATAATCACGCCTCATATTAAATACAAAAATGATCAAAACGGTATTAAAGAGAGGGATGAACCACAATGTTTTCCCCACACTGCAAGCCTTTGCCCTCTCTTCAATCTTCTTTTGATATCCTGCGCCATAATTGATAGCATTTTTAATTGAATACTCTCAATTCTGAAAATTGTGTTGGGCATACTTATACAATAAAAACAGATCATTTCTGTGAAAAGCGACAAAAAATTCCTTGTATTTGGTATCGTAGCAGGGTTTGTCGCCTTAGTTGCAATTGCAGGTTATGTGAGTCAGGGATATGTAAGACATGTCAATATTTTTTGGCCAGAAGAAATCAGGCAGACACTAGAATTTCAAAATATTGATGGAAAGACGGTTGTTGTTGGCAAGGGTGGGAATAGTGGTATAAATCCAGAGCTCATAATGAGGGCTGGTGATTATTCTTACATAATCACCGTTGTAAACAAGGACACAGTGCCACACCAGCTATATGTGGAAGGGTTTACACAGACAAAACTACTAGAGCCAGATGAAAACGATCAAATAGTATTACGAAGCAAAAACGAAATGACAGTTAACTATTATGATATTGCAGATGGGAAAGAGTTTCTTGGAACGATTCGTGCTGTTAAAGTAACTTTATTTGAATAACAAATATTCCATAAAAGGAGGGAAATTAAATTGATCTCAATTATTGGCAGTGGCAAAGTAGGCTCTGCGATTGCATTTCTTTGCGGATCTTTAGGTCTTGATGATATTGTACTTGTAAACCGTACTGAAAAAAAAGCAATTGGTGAAGCATTGGATATCTCAAGTACAATTCCAGACAACTCAACTATCTCAATCAACGGAACAGGTGACTATTCAAAAATCAAAAACTCCGATGTCATAGTAATTACGGCAAGCAGTGGTGTTCAACTACGAAGCAGAACTGAAAGAATGTTAGAACAAGTTGCCATAATTAGAAACATTTCCCAAAATATAGCCAAATTTGCGCCTGAGGCCAAAATACTCATGATAACAAACCCGGTAGATGTGCTTACCTATGTGATACAAAAGGAAGGAGGATTCCCTTCAAAAAATGTAATTGGTGTTGCCTCTAGCCTTGACTCCAGCAGGTTCAGATATCTTTTATCAAGGGAATTTAGCACAAACCAATCTAAAATTACTGATGCCTTAGTCATGGGGGAACACGACAACACTATGGTTCCAATTTTTTCACATGCAAAATTCGATGGAAACCCAATCCAAAACATCTTGGATGAACAAAAGAAATCAGAGATCACAAATGATGTAAGAAATTACTGGAAACTGCTTCGTGAGTATAAAGGATATTCTGTATTTGGTATTGCAAAAAATACATTTGACATAGTAAAATGCATTATAAAAAATGAAATGCTAAACATCCCAGCCTCAGTACTTCTTGAAGGCCAGTATGGTATCTCAGATGTCTGTGTTGGTGTGCCTCTTACTATGAACAAAAATGGCGTAACAAAAATTGATCAAATACAAATCACAGAAAATGAAATGAAATCTTTACACAAATCTGCCGAAGCGGTAAGTAGTAACATAACAAAAGTATTAGAATTTCTAAAAGCTAGGCAATAATCTGCTCTGTCAGGTTCTGTAATGCGATTATACGTTTGGAAGAGATGCCGGTTTTTTGCACAATCTCATGTACGGGCAACTCTAACAAGTTCTTTGCAATCATGAGGTTTTTTATGGAAAACGATTCAAGTTCTGATCTGGTCAGATTCAATATCGTAATTGGGTAAAGCTTCTTTAACTCGATCATTTTCTCTAACCCCATATCAATTGGGTATCGCCAAGACAAAATTTTTTGCCCGACACACTTTGAGTAGGTAATTACATCAGAAGATACTTTGGTGTTACAAACCAACATTTCACGATCTACTTTTTCGGAAAGATCCAAAAATCGAGCATGCGTGTACAGCGATTCCTTCAGGCCAGTATATCTTCCAGACATGTTGTGATATTTACACTCGACTAGCCATTTTTTTCTGTCCTGATGTGATTCCAACACCAAATCTATCTCATGCTTTACACACCTTCCTTCCATCTCAGAACGAATTGATTTAATGAGATATCCAAACTGTTCGAGGATTTGCCCAACATAGGTCTCAAACGAAAATCCTGCCGGACCCATTCTCATTATTGCCTCTTTTAGTCGGTATCTCTGTTTGATGGCTATGTTACCTTGTGTGGCAAGTAAACGAAGCACCATTCTGTAGATCTCTTTTGTCGTCATCCCATGGTGAAGTTGCGAATAAATTTGATTTGCTATTTTTTTAGCTAACTCAGGACTTGCACCCGCTCTGATACAAGTTAATTCTACCTTGTTTGGATCAAATAATGCCTTTTCTCCACTTGCTTTTGTGATTAGAATTTTTTTCAATAGTTCAGTACATTCCGGGCTGTTGAGGGGGCATTTGTGTCGACGGCGACGAAGTTGGTCTTGATACTGCCACGACATTATCGATTCTCAGTATCATATTTGCTGTCTCTGAGGCAGACTTGATCACCTGTTCTTTTACTCGGACTGGTTCAAAGACGTCGAGCTTTTCAATGTCGCCAATCACACCATTTATGACGTCGACTCCCGTGTATTTTTCACCAGCACTTTGTTTTGCTCTAATCTGTGTTATTGCATCAATGGGATTCATTCCTGCATTTCTTGCAAGGGAGATTGGTATTGATTCCAAAGCCTCTGCAAATTTTTCTACTGCTAGCTGTTCTCTTCCGGATAATGACTGGGCCCACACTCTGAGTTTTGCGGCTAGATAGGCTTCTGGAGCGCCGCCACCTGGTACAAAGTATGGTTTTTCAATTACATCCTTGAGCACCATCAACGAATCGTGGATAGCTCTTTCTACTTCGTCAACTACTCGCTGAGAACCCCCTCGTATAAGGAAGGTCACAGCCTTTGGGTTTTTGCAACCCTCTACAAACGTCCAGTTATCTTCCTCGATCTGTTTTTCTTCTACGTTTTGGGCAATACCGAGATCTTTTTCCCCAAGATCCTCAACACTACCTACTATTCTACCGCCAGTCGCTTTAGAGAGCTTGGCCATATCACTTTCTTTGATTCTTCGAACAGCCAAAATTCCTGCCTTTGCAAGATAGTGTTGAACAATGTCGTCAATTCCTTTTTGGCATAACACAACATTTGCGCCAGTCTTTTTGATCCTTTCAACCATTTCCTTTAGTATTTGATTTTCTTCTTCCATGAATGATTTTATCTGATTGGGAGTAGAGATGTTTATTTTGGCATCGAATTCAGTTTTTTCAATCTCCAAGGGTGCAGAAATTAGTGCTATCTTTGCATCTTGGATTTTCTTTGGCATGTTGTTGTTGACAACTTCTTTGTCAAGCACAATCCCATTGATAAGATGACTGTCGGAAATTGATCCGCCTGTCTTTTTTTCAACCTTTACGTTACTAACCGTTACTCTATTTTCACCATTTTTTTGCTCCATTATTGCTAAAACAGCTTCTACAGAAATCTTTGCTAGATCCGCTGCTTCCACGGCAACAAGCTTTGTCAACATGGAAGTTCTTGCAATTTTTTCTAATGTAATCTTGTCATTAACATCGATTTTTTTTGAAATCTCTGGAAGTAGTGATATTGCTTTTCTTGATGCCTTCTTGTAGCCTTCAGCTATGATTACTGGATGTATATCATTATCGATAAGCCCCTCTGCCTTTTCTAGAAGTGAACCTGCAATTACAACAGCAGAAGTTGTACCGTCGCCCACCTCACTGTCTGTTGCCTTTGCAACCTCAACCATCATCTTGGCAGCTGGATGCTGTACGTCAATTTCTTTGAGAATTGTAGCACCATCGTTTGTTATAGTAATGTCGCCAATGGAATCAACAAGCATCTTATCCATGCCTCTTGGACCCAGGCTTGAGGCAATAATCTCGGCAATAATTTTTGCAGCGTTAATGTTATTTTTTTGAGCTTCACGACCTCGAGATTGTTTTGAACCCTCTTTTAGAACTATTACTGGGATGCCTTCCGAAGTTGTCTGAATTGAGGACATGTATGAGTAATGCTAAAAATTGTATTTATGGAATGAAGGTAATTCTCATTTTTGATAATTTGTACTCAAAAATCAAAGTTGAAAATTGAGTATTAATTGTATATAGATTGAGCTGTCTCTGTAGTTAACGACAAGACAAGCTCTTTTGATAGGAGTTGCGGTAGGTGTTTTCTTTGCTGGCATTGGAATAGGTTATGCGATCTTTGTTAATACTTACAACCCAGTGACTGCGATGATGAACAATCCACAAATGATGAATCAATGGATGAATACTATGATGAATAATCCAAATATGATGAATCAATGGATGAATTCAATGATGCAAAACCAACAATTTACACAACAAATGCACAACTACATGATGAACAATCCTCAGCATATGCAAATGATGACAGGCACCATGGGTACTGGCATGATGGGATACATGATGAACGATCCACAATTAAGCCAACAAATGATGAATACAATGATGCAGAACCGCCAATTTATGCAAGGGATGATGGCGAATCAACAATTTCAACAAAACTGGATGGGTCCATGGATGATGAACAATACCAATTGGAATGGAATGATGGGTTCAGGAATGGGTCCGATGATGGGCAGCGGACCAAACTGGCAAAAATAGAAGCCTTATCTCCAATTATTATCAAATTTGATTTTTTTCTAATTATTATTAATCCATAATGCTGGTAGATTTAGTAATGAGATGGCATTTTGAAGATTTCATCTATGGTTCATTTGATGGCGCTGTGACTACCTTCGCTGTAGTGGCAGGCGCCGTGGGTGCATCATTATCCCCCATCGTGGTGGTGATTCTTGGTTTTGCAAACCTTTTCGCTGATGGATTTGCAATGGGTGTCGGAAACTATCAAGCAACCAAGGCAAGGACAGAATTCATACAACAAGAAAGAAAGCGTGAGGAGTGGGAAATAGATCACATGGCAGAAACAGAAAAACAAGAAATTCGTGACATTTACGCAAAAAAAGGATTTACAGCCGAACTACTCGATGAAATCGTCAAAGTAATCACTGCAAGAAAAAAGATCTGGGTTGATACCATGATGAGAGAAGAGCTGGGTCTGATGGAAGGCGACAAAAAACCTCTCAATGCAGCAGCAAGCACCGTTTTGGGATTTGTTGTGATAGGAATAATACCAATAATCCCATTCATCTTTATCTTCATAACGGGACTCTCAAAGCTAGTTTCTGAAAGCTTTACCTATTCGGTTATCTCCACAAGTGCGGCATTCTTCTTGATTGGTCTAATTAAGGGAAAAATTGTCAAAAAATCATTACTCAGATCAGGTCTCACCACCCTGCTGGTTGGAGCCATTGCAGCAACAGCCGCGTATCTGATTGGGAACCTATTGAGCAGTTTTGTAAAAGTCTAATAACTTGCTATTTCTTGTTCGCTGTTATCGTCAAAGATCTTTGTTAAGGCATGATAGTACATCTGTCTCGTATCTTCCCTGTTGCAGAGGGTATACAGCTTCACCAAATCAGTCGATGTGATGATTCCTAACAACCGATCCTCATCAAGTACAGGAAGTCTTCGTATCTTTCTTGTGTACATTAGATCTGCCGCAATCCAGACCTCGTCATCTGGGCTTACATGAACTAGAGGAGATGACATCACCTGTTTTACTTTGGTGTGGATTGGATAAGCATGAGCGGCAATTTTTATTGCAAAATCTCTGTCTGTCATTATTCCAATTGGATTGTTTTTTTCCATGATTAGTACAGAGCCAACTTTTGCCTTTTCCATAATTTTGGCCGCTTCGTTTACTGTAGAAGATGAATCTACTGTCACTAAAGATTTAGTCATAATGTCTTTTACAAGTATGATTTGGGGCGGTTGCGACATCAAACTTCAATGTATGGCACGGCTATATGAGATCCTTGTGAATTATCAACGCTGAAAATCAACCCAGATAATCAAGCACTGCTTTAATTTCTGTTCATCCTCACATTATACCATGGCAAACTCGATCAAAGACATACTTGTTGGATTAGACGGCTCAGAGGGTTCATCAAAAGCACTCGATACAGCAATCTATCTGGCAAGACAAAACCAAGCTACGATTGCTGGTATCTATGTGATACCATTGTTCTCAGTCAATGTCGCAAGGCCTGCCTCAAAGATGGGCAAGCTGTTTTCCGAAAGTGCTAAAAAAGTCCTATCTGAGGCAAAGACGCGTTGCGCAAAAAATGGTGTACTATTTTACGAAAAAATCTTGTGTGGTAACGAAGGATTCAAAATAGTTTCTTTTGCAAAAAATAGAAAAGCTGACCTCATTGTAATGGGCTCTCGTGGAAGAAGCAATGTACGGGAATTATTCCTAGGCAGTGTTTCTCATTACGTAGTACACAAATCAGCAATTCCGGTTCTTATAGTAAAGTAAGGTCTTGGCGATTATTATCAGGTATGATATTCTTGTTTTCTATATTTAATTAACAACAACGAGACAAAAACATGCTTTTGAAGAATCCGGCTCTCAGAACCCCAATGATAAAAAAAGCCATCACTGTTGGTCCAAACACCCTCGTTCTTGAGGCAATGGAGATCCTTCAAAAATTTAGGATTGGTAGACTAGTTGTAGTTGACAAAATGTACAATCCGGTTGGAATAATTACAGAAAAGGATATCCTAAGATCCATTTATCCAATTGGGAAAAAATCACTAGGTTCCATACAAGTTAAAGATTTCATGTCAAAAAATCTGATCACTGCCAAAAAAAGCGACTCTGTATATCATTGTGCAAAACTTATGAAAGATAACAACATTAGCTCACTTGTTATTTTACGTGACGATGATTCACTTGAGGGAATACTCACAAAGACTGATCTCGTTTTTAATTTCTTAATTCAAGAAACCGAAACGCTTCGAATATCTGATATAATGACAAGTAAAGTCATAACTGTAACACCAGAGGAACAATTGTTTGTAGTTGAGAGTATTCTTCTTAACAACAAGATCTCAAGGGTGCCTGTTGTGAAAAACCAAAAGCTAGTTGGAATCATCACCTACAGAGATTTTATTCCTACAAAAATTCCAAATAGGCTTGGTTCCTTTACAGACCCCACTGACCTAAGGGACATGTGGTACAGTCCGCACCCAACACAATTCAATGTAAATCAGCTAAACTATGTGCTCACCTTTAGGGCAGAAGACATTATGACAAAAAATCCAGTCACAATTGAGGCTTCAGATGATGTCTCCTTGGCAGCACTAATCATGTATCGCTACGATATAAGCGGAATACCAGTAGTTAAAAAATCAAAACTAGTCGGAATCATTACAAAATCTGATATTGTGTCCGCCCTTGCAAAACACGCATGACCATACCAGTTACAATTTAGTAAGCATAGATGACAATAATTGGTTATGATTCACGATAGATTGCATGCAGGTCGGCTTCTTGCTGAAAGATTAGCTCCGCTGGTAAAGGACAAAGAATGCCTCGTTTTGGCAATACCGAGAGGAGGAGTGGTAGTTGGCGCTGAGATTGCACGAATTCTTGGCGTTATACTTGATGTAATAATTTCTAAAAAAATAACCCCGCCTGATTATCCTGAATACGCAATTGGTGCAGTAACATATGATGGGGTTCTCTACTATGGCAAAGATTGGGAACGTTATTCGACCGATCCTAGATTTGAAGATGAAATAAACAAAAAGAAGGCCGAAGTCAAAAGGCAGATCGAGGCATATCGTGGAAACACTGACTATAATTTTGATAAAAAGACCGTAATTTTAGTAGATGATGGTATTGCTACTGGCGCAACTGTTTGTGCAATTTTGGAGTGGCTATCACAAAAAAAAATCAAAGATGTCATTTTGGCAATACCAGTGATTCCGTATGTCACCTATGAGGTTCTCAAAAGATTTGGAATTCAAATAGTTGCACTGGAAATCCCCTTGGAATTTTCAGCAGTGGGGCAATTCTATAGAAAATTTGAGCAGGTTCCTGATCAGATAGTGCTCAACATGCTTCAAAAATACAAATCAAAATAGAAATCCTAGTTACCTTACTATCAAAACAGGGCAGGATGCAAGTTCTGATACCTTTCTACTAACACTGCCCAAAGTTTTGAGCCTGCTTATGCCATGGAGGCCTTGGCTTCCTATGACGATTAGATCAGCTGCCTTCTTTTTAGCAACTTTGAGAATCTCTTCGGCAATATTTCCATCAACGATTATCTTGTAATGGGCCTTTACCCCCTTTGATCCACAGTAAGCAATCTGGACACGCTCTAAAGCCTCTGCCTGAAGTTTTGCTGATCTGAGCATCCTTCTTCGCAATTCACCAGCAGAAGCACTCCTCATCAGTCCCAACAGTGAACCAGGAGGAACTATATTTCCGATACTTATGACTGTGCACAGATAAACTATTCCGCCCGTCATTTGTGCTATTTGTATTGCCTCATCTAAAGCCATTTTTGAAAATTTGGAACCATCAAATGGAACCAGTATTCGCTTGTATGACAAATCTTTTCACTATTTTACTATGAGGACCGGTATGGCAGATTTATGAAGTATTGCATTGGACACGCTCCCTAAGAAGAGTTCTGCAATTCTTCCTTTACCACGAGCTCCAATCACTATTAAATCCAATTTTTTAGATTTTGCAATGGCCAAAATTTGTTCTACGGGACTTCCATAAGTTATCACGTATCTGAAAAGTATTCCTTTTTTTGCAGCAAGAACTTTGGCTCTTTCTAAGAACTTACCTGCCTCTTTTTTCTGATAAATCTTGTATGGTACAACCGAAGGCATGAATTCAGTAGGAAGAAATGAGATCACATGAATACCCAAAACCGTGGCTTGGCATGCCCTTGCTATCTCGACTGCTTTATCTAGAGCTCTAAAGGAGGTTTTTGAGCCATCCATTGGAACAAGAATTCTTTTTATTTTGTTTTGCATCACAAACTAATTTTTTTATTTTAATTTAAACATCTTGCTTAGATTTTCAGCAGTAATAATCAAATCAATTATCAGTACTGATAATCGTAAACGACCTTAACTATAATATGCGGCAAAGAATACTGTACAAGTGCGTCTTGTACATGTGGACGGGAATGCGGGGTGATAACCCATCACAACATACTTCGGTATGACGTGTCATGCATTCTCGTCTTTTTCGTTTTCTGAAACCTAGAAAATCATTAAATTCAACAACATTTTGTTGAAAGCAATTGAAAAATACATTTACAAACATACTTGTCTGCTGTGATGGTTCCAGGTATTCAGAAAAAGCAATACGACAAGCTTGTGATTTAGCAAAAAGATATGATTCCAAGATTAGCCTTATCCATGTAGTAGATAAGACGCTCAAATCCGACATTATTGCAGGAAGCGAATACACTAACATACTCAGAAAATACGCAAAAGAAACGCTACAGAAGGCACAAAAAATAGCTAATGAGGAAGGAGTCAATCCAAAAATAATCACAAAAGAAGGCAATGTTGCAAATGAGATAATCAAGTTCTCAAAAAGCGACAAGACAGATTTGATAGTAGTGGGAAGCAAAGGTCTAGGCGCGGTCCTAAAACTGCTCATTGGCAGTGTTTCCTCAAAGATCGCAAGTCATTCCTTGTGTTCTGTTTTAATCATAAAATGAGATACCAAAATTGATAATCGTCTCTTGTTTTTATTAAAAATAAAACTGGAAAAAAATCGTGGTATCTGTACCCGATAAAGTAAAACAAATGATTCTAAAGGAACAAGTGTTCATTGTGAGTTCTACAAGCAGGGGCATCTGCAATGTTTCCCCACGAACGACATTTCATATTGATCAAGATGGTTCAATTTATTGGCTTGAGCTATTCAAACATAAAACGTTACGAAACCTGACAAAAAACCCTTGGTGTACCCTCGCTGTATTTGACAAAAAGAAGCTCACTGGTTATCAACTGAAGGGAAAAGCAACATTGATCTCTGACAGAAAAGTCAAACGGCAGATAACTACCACAATAATAGACAGACTAACAAGGCTTCACAAACAAAGAATAGTAGCCCAATCACAAAATAAAAAACCACATCTAATCAAATTTTCAGCGAAAATTGTTTACTCACTGAATCCCAACGAGCTGGCAGATTCCCCTCTTGCGCTAGATGCTACAGACGAATCACTTCTTGCATCGGACATGCAATGGTGATTAATCGAGCATTAATTCGCAATTCTGCGAATCAGCCGATCTCTTAAATGTGATTTTTCCTACCTAGAAACCAATTATGGCAGCCGAAATTGAGGTTTCCTATAACGAATATCATAACCAATTAAAACACAAACTTCCAAACGTTGATCCAGATTTACTGTTGAAAATCATGTATTTAGAGCGTAAATTCCCTGATGTCGAACCTAAAGCAGATATTGTAATTACCTTTAGTGATGAAAAAGACATGAAGATGCGAGCCTACAAAATACAAGAGATCTTTGGTCTTTCAGCTGCTGTCCACAAAAACTCTCTAATTGCTTCAGGACGACTGAATGTGGAAAATCTATTCAAACTGGCCTCAAATCCAAACATTTCATATATCGAAGGAAACGCTACACCGGCATCGTATTAAATTAGTTTCTGGAATTTGATTTCAAAATGTGGAGTCCAGAATCTCGTAGCTGATATTCTGATAAATTAATAAAAAAAAGGAATTCTTGCTTATGGGATTGACCTGCTGTACAGCTTGCCTTCTAGGGCCATCTTGTACATTTCAGCAACGTGGGGATTCTCACCTGGTGTTTCTGCACCTAGTTCGACTAGTCTTGCATAGACTCTAACTACATATGCAAGAGCGCCAATGAATGCAACGACTACACCCATGTTGAACATCCAGTGGTTTGGTACTGCAAAGATCTCCTCTACAAACCAAAAGTGCCACATCTCATTAACTCCAATTGTGAACATGGTTGCAAGGTAACCAAGAATGGTCATCTTTAGACCCGTGTTCATGGAGTTGTTTGGGCCTCTTAAAACCGGCACCTTTCTATCATAAATCGCTACAGCACCCCAGCCGAGTGGCAGTGTAACAAAGTGGCTGTACAACCACCAGTGCGCTGGAGTAAATGCAGAGTCTCTGATAGAGGTTTGATGTAGAGAGCCATCTACGA
>CAZLSK010000019.1:0-16539 GCA_964562075.1 uncultured Candidatus Nitrosotenuis sp. | reverse complement strand
TATCGGTGCCTATCTTCTTGGCTATGATGCAATTCACATTAAAGGAAAAACAACCATCCCAATAGAGGATCGTGAGAAAATCAGAAATTCTATGAGAAGGCTTGTTGGCATGGAAATCGTAGAAGAAGATTCGTCTAATATCAACGTCCAATTCCTTTTGGATGCAACCACTCTAAATCCTGAAAAAATACTAAAACGTATAAGCTCAATTGCTCTGGGGATGTTCACTGATATTTCCTCTGCATTGATCTCTGATGATAGATCAAATCTTCAAACATTACCAAACAGGGATGATGAGGTTGATAGACAGTATTTCCTTCTCGTTAGACTCATTCGTAGCTCAGTAATTGACAAAAGACTAGCTACTACCTTTAATCTAGAAAATATTGATGTCTTAGATTATAGAATTGCCGCAAACATTTTGGAGACTGCAAGTGATGCGTTAGTAGAAATTGCTAACTCGTTATCAAACACTACGCTATCAAAAAATGAACTCAGAAAAATTTATGATCTTACAAAAGAGATTGAACCAATTCATCAAAAATCAATTGAAGCATTTATCAAACATGACAGAAGATTGGCAATTGATGCAATTTCAAGCCATAGAAAATTTCAAAAGAAAATTTCAGATATTCGCTCTTCAGTAGAACAAAAAAATCAGCTAACAATTAATCTATTAGATCTTATCTACATGTTCGAGCGGGTATCAAGATCTTGGGCAGATATTGCAGATCTAGTAAAACCAATCTATGGTTCTCAATAAATTTTATTTTTTAAAGCAAAGGTAAGGGCGGCGCAGATCGTCTTGGAATCAATAATCTTGCCAGCTTTTATCATATCTAGCAGCTTTTTGAAATCAATTTTAATCACAGACATAATTTCATCCTCTTCTAGGGCTTGCCCGCTAATTTTTTGAACGTTTTTGGCCACAAAACAGTAAATGGCTTCTTTATTGTAGCCTACAGATGGATAATATGTAATGAGCCGAGTCATCTTTTTAGCCTTATATCCAGTTTCTTCCTGAATCTCACGAAAGGCGCATTTTTCAGGTTTTTCCCCTTTTTCAAGCGTACCAGCAGGAATCTCCAGAATATAACCATGCCCAAAACGATGCTGTTTTACTAATATGACCTTGCCATCAGTATCAAAGGCCAAAATGGCTGCAGCACCACGATGTTCTACTATTTCACGCTTTATTTTTCTACCACGAACAATGACATCATAAATACTCAAACCAAGAATTTTACCATCATACAGTATCTTCTTTTTCATCTAGCTGTTTTCTTAGTTAGGTATTAATTAATTTGTTTGATACATCAAATGCAGCTTTTGTGAAGATTTTGCTGCCTTGATTGTATTGATTACCCAGCTCTGTGGCAAATTGATCTTTTTTGGAATAAAAAGATCTGCGGTTGCAACACCTTTTACTTTACAGATTTTTTGCGTAATATTGTCAAGCTCAAAAATATTATGACTATATAGAAATAAAACAACCTGGTTTTTTGCAAGGAAAGGTTTTTGTAAAAATGTATGAGAAAACTCTTTTGTCAGTTGTTGTAATGTCTCGTTGAGATTCCCCTCAACCCAAACCAATACAGCAAATGGGATAAAGTGTTCAAATTTTGAAGGATCGTAAATCAATGTAAATAATATTGCTTCATCATCTTGTAGCTTCTTAATCGACCGTGCAATCGTTTTTGTTGAAAGTTTTGTAAGCTTTGCTAATTCTTCAATTTTTTTACGCGGGTTTTTCAATAGCTGACTAATAATTTCAAGATCAGTCTTTGTTAGATCAGATCGTATGCCAGGATTTTTAGCTTCAAAAATAGAAAGAATCCTAACATCACGCATTAAATTTTTGGCTAGATCAATTTTTTGCTCTACATTTTCTTTTACAACAATACTACAAACAGTAATTCCTCCTATGCACGGTACAACAAAAAATGGTTCTCCTATCAATTCAACTTGTTTTAGAATCCTGCTGATGTCTTGACCAGTTGTAACAATATACATGACATTGTAGCCTAAAACAGGTGGCTCAATTTTTAGTGCAAAACTTTCGATTATGCCCTTTTGAATCATCTTTTCAATTCTTGATTTTACGGCGGCTCCTGTGATTCCAATCTTGTTACCAATTTGTCTATCCGACTCTCTGCAATTATCAAGGAGGATGCTTAAGATCTTGAGGTCTAAATTGTCCAATTTGCTGTTTTTTAATAAGTTCTTCTTATTAAATAATACTATTTTTTAATAAAAATGTCTCTAATATTCATAATTAATATAATAAACATTAAATATCAGACTATTTTTTATACTGTGTGGACTACAGGGTTCATCTAGCCAAGCGGATGCTTGTCAACAAAAAAGGTAGTCTAATCGGGGCTGTATTGGCAGTTTCAATAGGAATTCTGGTAATTCATGTAAATTTTGTAATATTTCAAGGATTATACGATGCAATAGTCCGTGATCTATCCAGCTATAGATTTGGTGATGTTCGAGTAACTGATGAAGAAAGCTTCATTACAAAATCAGACATCTTTTTGGTGAATTGGTTTGAAAGAATTCCCTCCGTGGAAGCTGCAACACCAAGAGTTGAATCTACCGCATCAATAAATGTGACAAAGAGTGGCAAACGAATTGAAGAATTCCGCATTCCTATTGTTGGCGTTGACCCTTTCCGTGATCCACGAGTTTCTAATGTTCATGAAACAGTGACCGAAGGCCAATACGTCTTCTCAAGAAACTCAATTGTTGTAGGCTCATCAGTAGCTCGAGATCTTGGAGATATTAAGGTTGGTGATAATCTCAAGCTAAAAGTAACTGACAGATTCGGAGAAGATCAGATAAGACAATTTCTTGTTACTGGAATAGTGATTTCACCAGGCGGACAGGGGCTTGACACCAGTGTAATTGTACACATCGATACCTTACGTGATATGTTGTCCAGAGATGGTGAAACTGGCCAAATCTTGGTAAAGCTAAACGATCCAAAACAAGCTGATCAAGTAAAACAATTCTTTTTGCAAACATTTCCGAACGATGATTTTCGAGCTGAAACAATTGAAGAATCAGCAGAGGATGCGTTGCGAGGATTTAGATCAGGCATTGCTATGATCAACATGATCGGATACTTTGGAATGATGTCATCTGCATTTGCAGTAGTTACAATTCAGATGATGCTGGTCTCAAGTAAAACTCGCGAAGTAGGAATAATGCGTGCTATTGGTTCAAAACGAAAGGATGTTCTGATATTATTCATAGTCCAGGGCATGATAATTGGTGCTGTAGGCGCTGGTGTAGGAACAGCCTTAGGCCTAAGCTATACATTTTATGCAAAGGAAACCAAGATGACTTTTCAAGGAAGCATTCCCCTTCAGGTAAGCTATGATTGGCCAAAGATTACTCAAACGGCCTTAATGTCATTCATGCTTGCGGTTGCTGCCTCGATTTACCCAGCATTTAAGGCAACAAAACTTCAACCCGTGGAGGCGATGCGTTATCTCTGACACTGTATTGGAGATAAAAAACCTCAACAAAATTTATGGTCAAGGTGACACACAGGTTCGTGCACTTGTAGACGTTTCATTTTCTGTCAAAAAAGGCGAGTTTCTACTAATTGTGGGGAGCTCAGGTTCTGGAAAATCCACACTATTGAACATGATTGGACTGCTTGATAAGCCAACAAGTGGACAAGTTTACCTAGATGGTGTAAATACAACAAAATTATCGGACGATCAAATTTCGTCTTTTAGAAATTCAAAGCTTGGCTTCATATTCCAGCTTGCAAATCTTCTGGCAGATCTAACAGTCTTGGAAAATGTATTACTTCCTCGAAATATTCAGCGAACCGATCAAAATGCAGTAAATGATGCAGCAAAACTACTCAAAGCCGTGGGACTTGAGACTCAAATGCATAAACGTGCAAACAAAATATCGGGTGGACAGGCTCAACGCGCAGCGATTGCAAGGGGGCTTATCAATAAGCCATCAATCGTCTTGGCAGATGAACCCACAGGAAATCTAGATTCCGTAACAGCGGAAACTATAGTTCAACTTATGAAATCAATGGCAAGAAAACTGAATCAGACATTTATCATAGTTACACATGATAGAGAACAATTTGGAGAAGTAGATCGTGTCATTACAATCAAAGATGGGCGAGCATTTGAAGAAGAAGATCAATCGCATAAAATGGAGGTTAGCGTATGATTATCTCAAAAATAATTGTAATCGTTGCGGCGTTGGTTTTGTTTGTTCAATTTATTGGGTTAGAGGCATATGGTCAAGTTAGTTCCGCCGATTCGCCTTTTGAACGAAGTTTTGGCGACATCAAATTTCTTGATGCCTATTTCGGTGAATTAAATGAAAAAATGGAAGTTACACCAGGTGACAAAAACGTCCCGTTTACTGTTGTATTTGCAAATGTAGGCTCACAGGATATAACCGGCATTCGTGGCCAGCTCCAACTGCCAATGGGATTTAGTCCTGCGGATGGTAAAGGGGCACTAATATTAGCGGACAGTGAATCAGAGTCTCTAGCAGGAGAACATTTTTCATTAACCTTTTATGTGAATCTGGATAAACATATCCCCATCCAACAATACCCTGGCACCGTTAAAGTTGATTATTCAAGACTCAGAGAAGCAGGTCAGCGAAACGCTTTCTTTGATTTCAAATTCAAAGTAACAGGCGAAAGCATCTTAAATCTGAGGGCACAGGAACCGTTTCTAACATCGCTAAGAAACAACGATATAACAGTAGAGATCTCGAACTTTGGAACGGCACCACTCTCAAACGTAAAAATTGTACTGCAGAATACTCAAACATCAGTTTCTGCAACTGCGAATCCGATCACAAATGTAGAAAATGTTGTGTTTGATCAGAACGAATGGGATATTGGAACAATAGATCCGACGTCATCTAAGAGATTCTCATTTAGAGTGTATGTACCAGAAAATGTTAGAACAGAAACGTTACACACACCAATGCAAATAACATACTTTAATGCGCATGGTGACAAGATAGTCGACAACAGAACAGTTGATTTTTACATTAATGGACTTATTGATGCAAAAATATACGATGTTAGAGTAATAGACCTCTCAGGAAAGCAAACAGTCATTGGAGAAATAATCAACGAGGGAAATATTGATGCCTTGTTCGCATTTGTTACTTTAGAACCACTTGAGGACTCTAACATAAAAAAGACAACTCAATTCATTGATGAATTGGAAATAGATTCGCCAGTACCATTCAACATTCCAATCGAATTTGAAGGCGAGCCAAAATATGGTGAACACAAGATACGAATTACGGTTAGGTACAAAGATGATCTGCGGCAGGAACACCTCATAACCCACGATACAACTGTATTTCTTAATGACACGACCAAAATGCCAGGACCAACAATCTCGGATTATCTACCAATCATAGGAGGCATCGGCGCCGCAGCAGCTGCTGGAATAATAATAAAAAAGAAAATTAGAAAAAAGGAAGCCCCGATTCCAAGCTAATCCCATTAGAGTTATATCGGATAAAAGCACTGGTCGTTCATGACATGGGATGAAATTGAGGTCCCAAAGGAATTAAGACAATTTATGCTTGAGGAGGCAAAAGAAACCTCCCTTGGTCACAAAAATGGTGCACTCAAACAATATCGATATGGAAATCTTCACATCCGAGAATATGATGACAGATATCTTGTTCACATGGACAAAATTGATCCTCTCAAAAATCCTTTGGGTCATCTCTTGGCGGATGCACCAGAGGTACTAATTGGTTTAGCAAGTGCAGCGGTAGGAGGTGCAAAGGTAGCATCATATCTTTACAACAAAAGTGACAAAACAAAAAAAGACAAACAAGCTTCAATTACAGCAGGTCTTATATCCTCTCTGATAATTGGTTACCTTAGCTACAAGATAGCAAGAAAAATCAAAGAATAGTAGGAGGTATCGTTATCACAACCAGCAGAACAATTCAGGTTCTCTTTAAACTTATACCACTGATTATTATTCTAAGAAAAGACAGACGAGAGTGGGTAAGAAGCGAGGGGAAAAACATTGATTATGAAAAATTCCAAAAAAACGCACGCAAAGTCCTCAACACATTTGTCTCACTTGGTCCTGTCTACATAAAACTCGGACAGTGGCTTTCCTCAAGGGCTGATATTCTGCCACAACCATACTTGGAGGAGCTTTCAAAACTACAAGATGATGTTCCAGCAGCCCCATTTGAGGAGGTAAAACCAATTATAGAAAGGGATCTAGGCCCAATAAATAATGCATTTACCTTAATTGATACTAATCCTCTATCGGGAGCATCCCTTGGCCAAGTTTATCGTGCAAAAATCCAAAATGATGATGTGATAATCAAAGTTAAACGTCCAAATATTGAACAAATAATTGAGGAGGACATCAAGGTTCTAAAAAAAGTCCTTCCTGTAACCATGAGATTTGTAGATCCAAACTTGCGTTTTTCTGCTCACTCTATGTTGGCGCAATTCATCGAAACAATACATGAAGAGCTAGATTATACCAAAGAATCGGCAAATCTAAAAAAAATTAAAAGAAATCTTGAGCGGCACGATAACGTCATCGTTCCCAAAGTATACGACGATCACACATCAAAAAACGTCCTGACGTTGGAGTACATCCCAGGTATTAAAATAACAAACGTCAATGATTTGGATAAAAAGGGAATTGATAGGCAAAAAATAGTCATCGATGTACACAAAGTATTTTTTACAATGCTATTGAGGGACTCAATATTTCATGCAGACCCACACCCAGGTAATATCTCGATTGCCGATGACGGCTCTCTGATTCTTTACGATTTTGGAATGGTCGGTAGAATAGACCAAGAAACACGAATGAGGCTTGTCAGATTATATCTCGCACTTGTGGAAAAAGATCCAACACGAACTGTAAATGCAATGAATGATCTTGGAATGCTTACACCTGATTTTAACCGCTCCGTGATCGAGCAGGGAATCGATCTATCGATTCGAACAATGCATGGAAAAAAACCAGACGAAATGGAAGTTCGAGCGTTGCTTGAGCTAGCAAATAAGACAATGTCCAAGTTTCCATTCACCTTACCAAAAAATCTCGCTTTGTATCTGAGGATGAGCTCAATTATTGAGGGAATCTACAAGACACATAAAGTAGATTTCAAATTCGTCAAGGTTCTCAAGAATATTCTAGAAGAAGAACAACTGATCAAAGATGCTTACATCGAAGAACTCAAGTATTCCTTTACAAGGTTTGCAAAGTCTCTTGATGCAACCATTTCGATTGCTCCTGAATTGAAGAAATTTCTGGAAGAAAATAGATCACTTCAACTAAATGTAAAACCAAAAAACAACACCCTTTTAGCAGGAAGCATCTTATCTTCAGCCGTTTTTATTGGATCAGCTTTCTTATACTCATCAAACGAAGCTGCTGGAATTTTTGGAATGTTTAGTTCCCTCATTATAATGGGAATATTTGCAATTTTCAGAAAATACTAATTACTCTATTGATATCTGTTTTCCCTTTTGGGAAACTGGAATCTTTAAGGTCATCACCCCTTGGACAAATTTAGCAGAAATGGTCTCTTCTTTCCCCTCTTCTACCATAGTCGGTAAACGGATTTTTTTGTCGATTATGTTTGGTCGTTGCTTGCAAACTACATTGTCTTTTTGCAAATCCTCTTTTCTTGCCTTAATTGAGAGGATGTTTTTATGCAAGGTTATCTTGATGTCTTTTTTGTCAAAGCCAGGCAGGTCTACAATCACAGTAAGTGAATCATCACCAAGATACATGTCTATGGGTGGCAGAACGAACTCGTAGAATTCGCGTGATTTATTGCCTATCTCTTTTGCCACCTCTTTAGCGACGTACCTTATTATGCCCATTTTGTATGATCCGGCGTTTTTAGTTATAAGTTTTGATAGGATTTTTAATCACACTGGATTCAATACAATTATTGATTATTGTAATTGAGGGAAGTGACCAAGCAGGCAAAAAAACACAATCTGATCTTTTAGCTAAGACATTTAAAAAAAACAAGATGAAAACAAAGATCTTTAGCTTTCCAGATTACACCACGCCCCTTGGAAAAGAGATCTCCAAGTTTTTACGTGGAAAAAGAAAATTCCCGCCCCAAGTGATTCACTGTCTTTTGGCCGCAAATAGGTGGGAAAAATTAGAGCAAATAAAAAAAGCACACGCACAAAATTCTATCCTTATCATGAACAGATACTACCAATCAAACCTTGTCTATGGTGTTGCAAACGGTCTTTCATTAAAATGGCTTGGAGGGTTGGATGCAGGCCTCCCAAAAGCAGACATAGTAATCGTCCTTGATGTTTCACATCGTGAATCGCTTTCTCGCAAAAAAACAAACCGCGACAGATTTGAAAAAGACGCACTATTTCTTGCTAAAATTTCAAAAACATATCGACAGTTAGCAAAAAGGTTTGGCTGGCAACTAGTTGATGCGTCCGGAACAAAAGACGAAGTTCACCGATTAATAATGAAGATCCTCTCAAAAAAACTCGCAGGATTATGACAAAACTATTCTTAGATATAGTAGATCCGATTCATGATTTTATTCGAGTCTATGATACTGAGCTAAAAGTAATTGACTCGCCAATTTTTCAAAGACTGCGAAGAATTCGTCAACTTTCTGGTGCTCATCTTACTTATCCAAGCGCACAACATTCACGTTTTGAACATTCACTTGGCGTATTACACATAGCAGGACAGACTGCAAATGCACTAAAAGACAAAGGATTTTTGAGTGCGGATAAAATTCAAGAAATTCGTCTTGCCGCATTGCTGCATGATGTAGGACACGGCCCTTTCTCACATCTGTTTGAGGAAGTTTTACAGAAAAAAAAGAAAACCTCACATGAAGAAATTGGCAAAAAAATCATCTTGCATTCAGAAATAGGTGACATTATTTCGAGGGATGGTTTTGATAAAAAACTGATTACTAAGCTCGCATTTGGTGATCCAAAGTACCGCTTTGTAAACGAGATCATCTCTGGTTCCCTTAGTGCTGACATGATGGATTATCTACAACGAGACGGATACTTTACAGGCGCAGAACATGCCAAAATTGATCACCAACGTATCATTCAATCACTTGATGTTTACAAAAATAAACTAGCGCTTGATAGATCTGCTCTCTATTCATTTGAATCCATGATTCTATCAAGGTATCAAATGTTCAAAGCTGTCTACTTTCACAAGACCGTACGATCTGCAGAAGTAATGATACTTGAAGCAATAAGGCTTGCCGATGATGAAGCTAACTTTACATCGTCGAGTCTTGATGATTACATCAAGTTGACAGATGAATACCTTATACTACAAATTCTATCACTGCCGGAATATACAGAAGAACTTAGGCGCGCCAAAAAAATTGCAACTGATTATCAAAACCGTCATCTATTGAAATGCGTCTATGAACAAATCATGACACACAAAAAATTCAAGGATCCTGAGAGTTTACTACAAAAAATTGCAAAAAAATCAAAAATTGATAAAAATGAAATCTTTGTAGATACTTCTACTACCTCATCTTTGCCGCTTACCCCATCCAAAGAAAAAACAAGATCAATTACACTTATTACAAAAGATTCAACAAGATCAACTGCTAAAGAAATTCCATTTTCGAAAATTCCAGTAGTTGCATCTATGGCAGAATCAATGAACATTTTAAGAATCTACACGATGCCTCCGTATAGAAAAAAAGTTGAAATGGCAGCAAAATCGATTCTTGGTGAAAAGTAATGACAAAAAAACGAATCGTGATTAAGCTTTCGGGTCGAATCTTTGGGATGGATAATAATACCAAATTACTAAAAGATTATGCAGCATTTTTGGTCAAAATAAGCAAGTTTTGTCAGCCAATAATAATTGCTGGTGGTGGAAAAATAGCGCGTCACTACATCAGCCATGCTAGGTCATCCGGCGCAGATGAATCCACATTAGACGAGCTTGGAATTGAAGTATCGAGGCTAAACGCAAGACTTCTTATTTATGCGTTAAAGACTAAAGCCTATCCTCACCCCCCCACAACCCTAACTGAAGTACGTCATGCAGTTGACAGTGGATTAATCGTTATTGCTGGTGGCCTTCATCCAGGTCAAAGTACAAATGGCACAGCTGCACTTATTGCAGAAAAAGTAGGTGCCACCGAATTTTTGAATGCTACAGACGTTGATGGAATCTATGACTCTGATCCAAACAAAAACCCAAAGGCAAAAAAGTTCAAGCGAATAGAACTAAAAGATCTCAGGCGTCTTCTTGTTCGTGAAGACTCTGTAGCTGGGGGTTATGATCTTATGGATATTGTTGCCCTAAAGGTGATTGAGCGCTCCAAAATCAGAACCCGTGTCTTAAAAGCAGACATACCAACACTAGAAAAAGCAATCAAAGGCCAGGCTATGGGAACCGAAATAGTCCTTTAACTTTGTTTTAGTTCCTTTTGTACAGTAGGATACTGTTCTGTCCAGATCTCTACTCTGTCCCCCACATATTCTTCTATTCCAGATTCTAGGGCTTTTTTGAAAATCTCTATTGCAGCCTCTTTTTGTAGTGGTTTTGATTGTGCTTTTGTGTATCCTTCATCATCAACCAAAATTGTAACATATCCGTCAGGTGTTTTGATAACAGCCACCAAATTCTCCTCACCAACTGGAACAAATTGATCATTTTTCTTTTTTGTCGTAAGTGTGAGCATCGCAAAACCACTTAATTTGAAAAGCAACATTTGTGATTTGCTTGAACGTTCCTTTCCAATACGTACCGCTTGAAAATACTGCACACTATAAGATCAAAACATCACTATAAGGATTTATTTGCGGTTCTGTCGAGTTATCATGACCTGTTCAAACAGATCTTGCAACCAACTTACTTCCATTCACTCTGAGGATTAGTGGCTCCTGATACTTGTCAGGAGTCACGTTCCCCTTCACCGCTTCATCTGGAAGCCCTCTAGGATGGGTAAACCTAGCCCACCCCTTGTTAGCAATGTTCATGGATGCAATAACGTCACGATCCAAGAGTTTGCCATAATTATTGCACCACAATTTACGTCGGTTCAACCTACCCTCTTGGAGTCTCCCTCCGCATATTGGACAGAGTTTGCTGGTGCGCTTTGGATTTACGAAATATACTGGAATGCCTTCCCATACTGCCTTGTATGTTACCTGCCTTTGTATCTCATAGTTTGGAATTGTAATATTCATGATCCTTCTGAATTTTTTGCCTTGTCCGTTTCCCTTTTTGTAGAGTCTTCTGATTCCTTTCGAGTCTTCAAATACTATCATTGATTTAGTTCTTTTTGCCTCTTCTACGATGTGCTTTGAGATCTTGTGGAGGTACTGGTTTACTCGTCTTGTTTGTCTACCTCGGAGTTTTGTAAAGAATCGATTCTTTACCCTTCTGTCAAATCTTCGAAATGATGCCCTGACATATTGTGAGTTTTCCTTGATTGAAAGGACTTTTCCAGTTCTGTACATTATGGGCTTTTCTGGAGTCGATATGGTCACATTTCTGAGGTTCCTGTCGATTCCGATTGCTCCTTCTGGTTTGATTTCAGTAACGTCTTTTTGTATTGATATTGAGAGTGATGTAGGGGTTATGGTAAATGACCTTGCCTTTACTCCATCCTTTGAGAGTTCTGATACTGTGTGGTCTGTGAGCAGGATATTTGCAAACTCTGTTTTTGACTGGAAACGATAACAGCATACCGTTGATTTTAAATCCGTAGCAGGAAACAAGGTATGGTTTTCTCACAAAGGGTGATTTGACCCTCTTGCCTTTTTTGATGTCTTTTTTCATTTGTGTCAGTCTTCCTGCTGCCTGAGCTATGGCATTCAGCTTGTATTTTGATGGTATGGAATATTCCTTTAGTTGATGATACGATAACAATGATATCTTCTTCAATGTAGAACAATTGTTCTCCAATCCTATTCTGATGCAGCGATTGACTATCTCCAAGAAGATTTCCATCATTTTGATTTGATCGGGGCTTGGTGCATGTCTTTGTTTTATGGATTTGATGGGGGCATATTTGGAAGTATGTAGCTTTACAAATACTAAAACAGCTTGTTGTGTCGGATGTTGACTAGAAGCTTATGTTAGTCTCAACAACCCGACAGAATCTTATTTGCTAACATTTATGATACACAAAACTCACAAATTAATTATGAATTCGAAAATTTTGCTTGGAGTAATTGTAGCTGCATTAGCAGGAATAATTGGTTTTATTGCCCTTGCAGGCTCACAATTTATCAACGATGTTTCAGAGGGAGGATATGGCAAGACCTCCTCAACTCCAATAGAAGTTCTTCCCCTAGAGATGCAGCTTGAAAAACTGTCAGTTCTTTCCATTTCTGAGCAAGAAGCAACACTGCAAATCGACTTTAAAGTCACAAACCCGAACTACAAATCTGTTATCCTACAATTAATCAAGTATGAACTCTACGAAAGTGGTAGACGAATAACAATAGAACAAATTGGCGAACGACCAGAAGGAATGGTTGGCGCTTCCAATTATTACACAATACTTAGTAACAATCCACAAATAATTGGAGAGACGTTTACAATAAAAAATACAGGTAATGATCCCGAATTTTGGTCTGCACTCTCAAGCAATAATATTAAGTGGACTGTTAAAGGCGAAGCTTATTTTAATCTCAGTTCAATGACAAGCGGGCAAGAAAACATCATGCCATTTGAATTTGAAACATAAGATCGTTTAGATTAAACATACACAGCTTTAGTATCTTTTTTTGAGCCCAAGTATCCAAATGCCACTTAGCTCGTATTCTGTAAACAACCTCATTTATGCAGCAGAGTTTCTACTTGAGCTTACTAAAACTCTCAACCAAGAGACATCAAATCTTCAAAAGCTAAAAGATGAGATTGTACAACAACAAGAAGAAGCACACAAACAAGGTCATGTTGTCAAAAAAATGACCAATTACCTAAGTGATGAGCTGGGAAGGTTGGAAATGCAACCAGATAATTCATCAGTCCTACTTGGTAACAATTTAGAAAAACTCGCACAGACCGAAACTAAACTGCGTCTTTTGAGGGGGAGGCTAGATGATTTTGTTGAAAGCGATGACGCAAACGACCTTCAAAAGTCAAACTCTTCACTTACAACAGATCTAAAGCATTACGAGTCGTTTTTACTTGATCTTACCAACATATTAAATGAGAAAATACCACATCTTGAAAAAATAATTCACAGAGTCAGGGGGGAAAGCAGAGAGACGCAACAACAGAAACTCTTGTTAAAAGAAATTGTAGACCTGTTTAACGACGAACTTGTGGAACTTGATTCGGCATTTTGTGATTTAAAGGAAAGAACAACTGTATCATAAAATAAGAAAATTATGATAATTTGTCTATATAAAAAAAAATTTAGAAAAATTATATAAGATTTAGGGGTAGATGGCAAACAAATGGCAGAAGCAGGCTTAGCAGCATATGGATCAGCAATTGGTGTTGCCATTGCATTGGCAGTAGTGTGCTTTGCACTACGCGGCAAGGGCCATCCAGAAGCGCTAGAATAAATCAGAAGATCAGTGGATCTTTTTTTACTTTTTTACCTAGTCTATTTTTTGCTACCAAACAAATCTGATAATGACATTTGTTTGCCTTCCTGCTTTTTGATGAAACATCGTTCATAATATTGGCAGCTTGAACATTCTATTGATGGTTCAAGAATAGGTGTCTTTTTCTCACCAATCAAATTGCTAAATACTCGAACACGGCGTATCACTTCTTCAAACATCTTCTTTTCTCTTAATACAATAAAGGACGATTCCTTTCCGTCGTTAGTAAGATAAACAACCACCCCTTCAGTTTTGTTAAAGATCCACATCCCAGCATTAAGATACAAAATATCGAAAGCAATGGGAACCTCGGGGGGTGAAGAAACTATTTTGAAAATAATCACAACATCATCTACTATCATATCAACCTGACCCTTTAGCTTAATGTCTTCTATCGCAAACTCTCCCATCTTGGAACCATATGGGAGCTTTCTTATCAGACTACCCATCACATCAATAAGGTTTTTACTCGTTGATTCCTTTCTATCGAATCTATCAAAATAAGACCTTCTCATACACCGCAAAACCTCGTGGAGGTAGATCGTTTTGTTGTCTTGCGGATTGGAAACCTGTGATTCTGTCTCCCTTGTTATGACATCAATAGCATTGTTAATCGTTGTTCTATAGTCTCTATCCCCCATCATGGTATTTTCTCACCTCTAACAAAGCCTCGTTAGTCTTTTTGAGATCCTATCGGAGTATGCAAGCGTAACAAAATGCAAACCAAATCCTAATGCTGCACCGACTAGAACGTTTGCTGTGGCAAAGTAAATACCTAAAAACAATCCAAGTCCAGGAAGGGTAAGAATCAAGGCCAAAAAGGTGCTGACCCGAACTAAATTACCTAAAGTTTCTATAGTGATTTCAGTCTTTTTTTTGTGAATCCTTATCATTTACGGCTTTCCTACCATTTCCATATATAATTGCAGATTTTTCTTCTTATTCAATGATTAGTCGTGACATGGTAGTGGCGGGAGGAATTTTTTGCTCAACAGCAAAGGCAATCGCGGCAATGTTTCTTACCTCATATGCTGTTAGCTTGGTAATTCCAACAATTGTTGAAAAATTGAACATTTTTGTAAACGACCTGTTCACTGCTCTGTATATGGCCATCTCAAAAGAATGTTCAAATTGTGAGATTGCATCAATCTCTTCTTCAGTTTGTGGTACCAAGTCACGATAACGCGTTGTAGTAATCTCATCAAAAACTCCTTTCACAGAATTAGAGGAAATAAGCTTTCCAAGAAAATCTCTGGGTATGGTAGGAGTATGTGTAACAATTAGACTTTGAATCTGTTCTTCATCTAAGCCCCAAAACTTACCTCTGAGAATAGCAAGTATGTTGTAAAAATCGATATCCATTCCAACTAGTCGCATGAGATCTCTGTCTCTTGAAAAGCGTACTGCACGGCCAAGCTGTTGGTATAAAATTTTGTCCAAAAAGACATCAAAGACTTGGACATTCTTTTTTTCATTGTAAAGTGTTACGGCCTTTGCCACTTCTTCGCCAAACTCGATTGAGCCAAGACTAGAAACCGTTTCTGCAAGATCTTTTGAGACTAGTGCCTTTACCACAATGTCTCTTTGACCTATTAGTTCTTCTGCATGTAAGTTAAGATGCTGCTCTATCTCTTCTTGTGATTTGTCTAAGGCTTTACCTTTTAGAATCATCTTGAGGTTGGAAATGATGAATTTTAGATAATACACATCTAAGATATCGGATCTGCCGACGGTTCTAGCAATAGAATAATGAATATCGGCTAGCTGACTTCGGAGGGCTGACTCGATTTTTGCCGCAGTAAAAGGCTTGACAATCTTGGATACGGCATCAGCATACTTTGTGTTCTTTATTCTCGTTATTAGCTCATCCAGATCACGTGATTCTGCCAAGGCCTGAAGTTCTGCTTTTTTTAATAGCTTGCCCCTTTGACTATACGATTTTACTGAAGCGAAAACTTTCTGCGAGCCGCTGAAACTCATTTACTGTGGTTTGTTCCTAACGGATTTTAATGTTTGGAGAATTTTTCTAAAAACTACTGCTATTCAGCTAATCTCTTTGAGAAAATTTAGCACTTTGTCTTTTTCTGATTTGGGCATGACGATAAAACTCTCGAGAAATTCTTTTTGAATTAAAATTGTCTCATCCGACACACGCATAAATCGAGCCTTATCAAACGGTAGTAGATCATCAATTCTAACATCACAATACGCCTTCACGTAACTTTTAAACAAAGAATAAACAAACCTAGGAGCGAATTTTATCAAAGTCTCAATTTGCTCTTGAAATTCTTTATCGAGATCAGGGTTTTGCGCAAAAAATTTTTCTAAAATCTCCTCTCTGCCAATAATTTCATCCAATGATACAGAAATTAAAAGACCCTTGTTTGTTAATTGGTAGTAGGGAATGCCTTTTTCCTGTAGTGCCTTTGGTCCCCTTCTTAGTGGTAACCGTCCTGCTTCTTCAACAATTCCAAGCGGAATCAGTATCTCATCAAAATCTCGAAATATTCCAGAATAGATGTTCTTCCAAACCGTTCCACTCTCATGAGCAATCTTTTGAGCAATCGCGGTTCTTGTCATTTGTGAGGGATTGTTTTGTGTTGCTAAACTAACGATTATAGCTCTCTGTCTTTGCGCTTCACCAGTTAATTCATGTCGAGTCTTGAAGGTATCAAAAATAGCAAGTTTTGTCTTGGTGGTATTCATAGCATAATTTTGCAATTTTATGTTATTATCTTAAAATGAATCTATATAACAATTTACATTTTTTGTGACCGAAACTTCCCTACGCTTAAATAATTTTCAACTTTTCAAACCTCCAATGAAGAACAGGAATCACAAGTATGCTCTATTACTTGTGATAGCAGTTGCAGTTACAGCCACAGGCGCAATGACACAAGCCTTTGCACAACAAGTCACCG
>CAZLSK010000018.1:10001-16845 GCA_964562075.1 uncultured Candidatus Nitrosotenuis sp. | reverse complement strand
CTGGCAAAAGCCTCTGCTTCTTCAATTGTTGGCATGTGGCTTTGTAAAAGAACCGTCTAATTTACTTGTATTTTTCTTTGAGGTAGGGCATAACTTTTGATTCGAACTTGTCAATTGAGCCAAAATAATTAGAGCCCCAGAATCGTATGACAAAGTGATTTACGCCAGCCTTGATAAATCGCTCAAAGACTGGAATGATATCATCTGGTGTTCCAACCGCAACTGAAGAGCGAGCTACCTGATCGGGGATCGTAGTGGCTGCCTCTCTCATCTTTACAATCCATTCTTGATTTGACATTGAATATTCTGTGAAATATTTTTTGAAATCAAATCCTTCGATTTGTTTTATGCCGTGTACGCGCAAGACCTCTGGCTTGAAGAGGGAAACCTTGACAGCTTCCTTCATCTTTGCCCAAGACTCTTCAGCGTCTTCTGAAAAATACACATCGATATCAAGTGCGTACTGGAAGGTCTCCTGCTCAACCCTTGTTCTGCCGCTTTCTTGCATCGATTTTTTGATAACCTTGGCGTGGTCTTCAAAGAGCTCAGGTGTGTAGCCTATCGGAAGCCAGCCATCGCCATACTTGCCAGTCATCTGCAGTGTGCGCTGTCCGCCTGCTGCCATGTATATTGGTGGATGAGGTTTTCTGATTGGTTTTGCCTGAAGGCACGCCTCTGCCAATTGATAATATTTTCCTTGGTAGCTTACTCGATTATCTGGGTCTGACTCGTACAGCTTTTTGATTACCTGCAGCTGCTCTTCCCATTTTGAAACTGGATTGTCAAATGGAATGTTAAACTCTTTTAGATTCTGTGCCTCGCCTGCACCGATTCCAAGAATTGCCCTGCCCTTTGATACTCTGTCTAGTGTAATCGATGCAAGTGCAATGTTTGATGGGTGACGTCTGATGGCATCTGTAACACATGTTCCAAGCTCAACATGTTGCGTTGTTGCAGCAATTGCAGAAAGCATGACCCATGGGTCATTTACAATTGCTTTTGACCACTGTGGGACATTAGAGTGGTCCATGTAGAAAATAGAGTCATAACCTGTCCTGTCAGCTAAAAGACACGCTGTAAGAATTTGGTCTTCGGAAAAACCTGCTCTTGCTACGTTAAGACCGTTTTGAATTCCAAACTTTAGCATCTTTTTTTTGGTCTCACTTTGACCTATTTAAGTATAATAAAATGATCCGAATTTCTGCAAACGAAAAAAGAAAAAGATTAGAGTTTTCCTTCGATGATGTCCTTGAGGCACAAAACTACATCTTGTTTTGTGACAGGTCTTGGATTTGGGTCTAGGTGTCCTTTGTCTGTCATTACTACATCTGCTGCTTGATCAAGTGGTGCCTTTAGTGTCAACCTGTCGAATTTGAGCTTCTCGATGACCTCTTTGAATCGCTCATAAAAGATTGACTTGTTGAACTTGTGTGCAACCGTCGTGCATGATGAAAGCGAGTATCCGTGTGGCACTCCCTCATTTGAGAACACATAAGACAGCGCATGTCCAAGTGTTGTAGAACAATTACCAAATCCTATTCCAGAAAGCATCGAACCGTAGGGATAGTTTTCCGGCTTGTCATTCATGATTGCATCGTAGAGTACCTCGAAGGCCTGCTTGCACATTGTTCTTGTGAACTCGTTGCCAAGCTTGCTGTCATATCCTTCGGTTGCTTGCGCACATGCATCGCATACAGAGTTTTTGACAATCTGCTCTGGCGTTCCATCCATAAAGTATGCATCAACTATTGCCCTATCTGCCAAAAATCTGTCCTCCCGCAAAAGCTTCTTTTTTCCCTCGAACTTGAGGACACAATAAGTGGTCATCTCAGCGCCTGTCCCAAAGGTGGTTGGTATCAGAATTTTTTCAAGCTTCATCTCAGATCCTGCGTATTTTGCAACGTCAAGTGAGCTTCCGCCGCCAAGTCCAATTATTGCCGACGGGTTTTTTGATTTGAAATCTGCAATTACTTGTCGTACCGTCTCAATGGATGGCTCTGGCTCTACCTTGTCGTAGAGCATATAGTCTTTGATTCCCATTTTACCCAGCCACTTTGAGGATATTGGTGGTGGCGCAGTGGTGACAACCAAAGCATTTTTTGGATATTCTGCCTGCGAAAGTGCGTCTTTTCCAAAATGAATGATTTTTGGAATTCGAATTGTGTGCATGTTTTGCGGTAAACTTTGTGCATAATTATACTTTACAGGACGAAATGACTTCGCCGATAATTCGTGAGGCAAGATGTGAGGTCACATCATTTAGATCAGTGGGTGGGCAGACCTCCACAATGTCAAACCCAACAATTCCTCTTTGCACGATTTTTTTAATCAAGTATGTTACGTCTTGGCTCCCAAGTCCAAGTGGGACAGGAACCGATGCGCCAGGTGCATATGCAGGATCAAAACAGTCAACATCCAGCGAGATGTAGACATTGCCCTTTACAGTATTAAGTATGGTTTTGGTGATCTGATTTATGCCACTTTCAACTACATCAAAGGGTGTAATTACGCTAAAACCATGTTTTTTTATGTTATCAATCTCGGTTTCTTCAGGGGTTCTGATGCCTACCATTACGCTTGATTTTACGTCAAGGTATTGCAGCGAATCGGTAATTATGGAGCCGTAATAGTTTCTTGTGTGATTAACAAAGTCTGGATGCGCATCAAAATACACAAGCGATATAGGTTGGTGTTTTTTTGCTAGTGCCTTTATTATTGGAGTGGTGAGGGAGTGGTCTCCGCCCATCAATACTGGAATCTTTGATGAGGAAGTAATTTTGTCTATGACTTCAGAGATTTGCTGCTTTTTGATATTTCCATAGTCATAGACACGGGTAGCTGGGAGTCCTTGTGCAGGAAGTGCAAGACATTTGAGATCACCTTCGACATAGATGTCGCGTTCGTTTGAGACTCTGCGTATGGTGTCAGGAGCCTTTGACGTTCCTTTGAGGTATGCATGCGAGCCGGATTCATCAGGTATTCCAACAATAACAATGTCAGAGTCATCAAAGCTTGATGTATTTGCCCAACAGATTTTTTTTGATAAATTTTTTTTATCCAACGTAAAATGTATCTGGCACAGTGCATCAAAAAATAAATCTTTCCACTCTTACGAGGTAGCCAAAAGCAATAATGATGTTCTTAAATGAGATGTGTAGTAACTCTGTGTGATAAAAAACAGAAAGCAACTCTACAACTCCAAGACCAAAGACGCATTGCTTATCTTAGAGAAAGGACTTGATACGGCAAGACCGGAGCACTTTCTTTCCAAGTTCATAGGAAAGAAAGAGATTCATACCAACAACAAATCATATCTTTTATCAAAATACCAAAAAATCTATCTTGTTGCCGTAGGCAAGGCAGCAGACCTCATGGCAAAATTTATTCAATCCAAGATAAACGCAGATTCTGGAATTGTTGTCATTCCAAATTTCAAGTCGGCATTTTCTGCACCAAACTTCAAAATATATCGGGCTGGTCATCCAATTCCAAACAAGGCAAGCGTTGCTGCTGCAAAATCGATACTCAACCTCTTAAATGGGGTCAGAAAAGAGGATCTGGTTGTTTTTTTGATTTCTGGGGGTGCATCTGCTCTAGTTTGCCTGCCTGCAGGAATTACACTTGAGCAAAAACAAGAGCTCACGCGGCTGCTTTTGAGGTCTGGCGCGTCAATTAATGAGATAAACGCGCTTCGAAAACACCTCTCGCAAGTGAAAGGAGGTAGGATGGTCAAAGGCCTCAGCTGCACTGCAGTATCATATGTAATGTCTGATGTGGTCGGAGATGACCTGACCTCAATTGCGTCAGGTCTGACATATTGCGACAAGACCACCTATTCTGATTGCCTTAGGATAATTCGAAAATATGGATTGACAAAAAAGATTCCAAACCAAGTGCTACTGCAACTTAGACTTGGTGCAAAAGGAAAAATCCCAGAAACTCCAAAAAGACCAACAATACCAAACCTTATTGTTGCAAAAAACAGTGATTGCCTTTTAGCAATGAAGAAAAAAGCTGCAAGCCTTGGATACAAAACAAAGATTCTTGCGCCGCTTGTGGGCAACACAAATTCTGCTGCAAAAAAGGTTTTGCAAGCATTTTCCTCTAGGAAAGATTCGTGCCTGATTTTTGGTGGCGAAACAACCGTCAAAGTCAGTGGCACCGGAAAAGGCGGAAGAAGCCAAGAACTTGTCTTGCAGATCTCAAGCACGCTAAAGCAAGAGGTTATTGTCGCATCTCTGGGCACGGATGGAATTGATGGAAACACAAAGGAGGCTGGAGCAATCTTTTACTCTATTCCAAGAAAAGACGAGGCGATAAATTATCTGAAAAATAACGACTCAAATTCCTTTTTTAAAAAATATGGAGGTCTTATCAAGACTGGACCTACGCACACAAACCTGCTGGATGTAGGTCTGATTTTAAAATCATAGCATCTTTGATGCGATGTTCTGTACTGGTTCTATTTTCTCATACTGGAATTTTAGGTTCCTTTGCGATGCAAGCTGATTGATGAAACCTTTTCTGGCCTCAGCTAATTTATCCTGTGATTTTTCATCCGATGAAAGGTGCGAGATCATCTCGTCTGAGTCTAGCATTATCTTGACGGTATCGCCATTTTTTATTATAAACACACCAATTGACCAAAAAAGTCCAACATGAAGTGCGATATATTTTGATTGCAGGTCGCTGACCTGGTCCAAAAAAATCTCTGCGTGTTCGCGGAACTGTTCTTTTAGGGTGTCATCAGTTTTGATTGTCCAGCAGATTCTTTTTGCGTTGCCGTCAGAATACAGCATGTGTTCCATAGTCAACAAAAAAGGCGTGATCGGTCTATATAATTTGAATTCAGTTCTGAATAACCAACCATAAAACATACCTTTGATGCAAAGATCCTTTGTATTCTTTACAAGGATGGTCGACGAGCTGGTCGAGTTTTCGGATTCAGATCCGGAGCTTGCAGAAGGAATTCGCTGGCTTGACATTCAGGCGCAAAAAAAGGGAATCTCGTTTTATGAGATGGTCTTTCAGGTCTTGTACAAGCATGACATAAGCACCCGCGCAAAACAATGGCTCAATTCAAAAAACTAGTCTTTGTATAATAGCTCACTTGCTTTTTTGAACTCCACTTTGTGTTTTCCTGGAATTACTTTGACTGGTGGCTCTATTCTTGGTTTTGTTTTTTTCTTTTTTGACTGAGCCTTTTTCTTTTTTGGTTTCTTGCCATAATCATCCCATCGAATCCAGACCATGTTTTACTTCCTTAGATCAATTGGTGTGTATGTGCAACCCTGTGGTCCGCAATACTTTCCAACGTACGTTGCCTTTGGTCTGTACAGGACTGGCTTTGGAGCGGCTCTTGCAAACTTTTCCTCAATTACATGGGCGGCCCAGCCTGCAACACGCGATATTGCAAAAATCGGAGTATTCAAGTCAGGTGGAATCTTGAGCATGTAATAAAGTGAGGCACTATACAGGTCGACGTTTGGATAAATGTCGATTCCTTTTTGTTTTTTCATCTCTCTAATCGTAGTTTCTTCAACTATCTCTGTTATCTCAAACCATGGCGCGCCGGTCTTTTTTGCAAGCTTTCTTGAGAGCTCCTTTAGTACCTGCGCCCTTGGGTCATAGGTCTTGTAAACTGCGTGTCCCATTCCCATTATCTTTTCTCCCCTTGCTAGCTTTTCTTTTACAAAGGATTCTGCATTATCGGCTGTTTTGATCTCCAAAAGCATCTTCATTACCTCATGATTTGCACCACCGTGCAACGGTCCTGACAGCGCTCCGATTGCAGAGCTGACTGCTGAATACATGTGTGCTCCAGTTGATGCGACCTCGCGTGCTGCAAAGGTTGAGGCATTAAAGGTGTGGTCTGCATGCAAAATCAGACAGATATCAAAGATTCTCTCAGTTTCTGCATCGGGCTTTTCTCCCACTAGCATATGCAAAAAGTTTGCAGCATGCGAAAGCCTAGAGTCTGGGTCGACGATGTCTTTTTGTGTTCTTACGCGCTCCCAGCTTGCAACTATGGTTGGCATCTTGGCAATGAGGCTGATGGCACTCTGGTAGTTGATCTCCTCCTCATTTGCGCCCTTGTCGGCATAGTAGCCAGCCAGTGCTACCACGAATGCTTGCAGCATCACCATTGGGTCTGCATTTTTGCGCCAGTTTCTCATGTTTGACTGCATCTGGCGCGGCATGTCGCGGGCATCGATGAGTCTTTGTTTAAAGTCATCAAGCTCTGCCTTGGTTGGCAGATCATCGTTAAGAAGAAGATACGATGTCTCCTCGAAGGTAGAGCTTTTTGTCAAATCTAAAATGTCATAGCCACGGTAGATCAGCTTGCCGCGCTCGCCGTCGATGTCAGAGATCTTTGTGTCAGCAACCTCGATGTCACGCAGGCCGATGTTTTTTGTTTCCAATTCGGTACTTTTTTGGTCAAAAATTCACTATTAAGTTTTGCATTGTTTTAGTAAACAGTCTAATCTGACAAAGCTAGTCAGTAAAGCCCTGTTTTGCATCTGAAATCATGAGCCAAGCAGAACGCGATTTCACAAAACACGTAGACGATCTTGTGCTTGGCGCAGCACCAGATGTTTTGGCAAGACTTGCAGAAATTGACAAAAAAACGCAGCTTTCAGGCAAGTCATTTTATGACGTGTACTCTGCACTCCCAGATGAGGACAGAAAGAAAATTACGGTGTAAAGCTCAAAAAAAGACTGAGCTAGTTTTTGATTTAAATAAGGTAGCTAGACAGTCCGCTTTGTGACGGTTACAAAAAAACCAAAAACAAGAACAAGAAAACAACGCCAGAGGCGGAGCGACCCGAAATCCCACAGGGAT
>CAZLSK010000018.1:0-9991 GCA_964562075.1 uncultured Candidatus Nitrosotenuis sp. | reverse complement strand
TCTTTCTCACATGGAAGATGCAGACGGTATTTCTGCAGCAGCTCTGATAAGGGAGGCATTTGGAGGCGACACGATTTTAGTTGACTATCCAGGCATGATGCCCGCAATCGAGGCTTTGGCAAAAGACGAAAAGCTAAAGACATTATTCATTTGTGATGTGGGACTAAGCAAGAGCAATCAGGACCGCTTTGTTGAGATTTTATCAGAGCTTAGAAAAAAACGAGTCTCAATTACATACATCGATCACCACGACATGGACCCAGAGATTATCAAAAAGCTGGAAAAACTCAAAGTCAAAGTAATTCATGACATAAACGAGTGCACCACAGTCCAAGTCTATGATGAATTCAAGGCAAAGCTTTCGGACCATGCCTCATTTATTGCAGCATGTGCGGCAATTACCGACTATATGGAGGACAGGCCAAAGGGCTCAAAGCTTTTGCAAATCTACGACAGACAGTTTGCACTAATTTCAGCTACTGTTCTTACCTACAACATTGTAGGACACCAAAAAGACTTGGACTATCTACTGTATCTGGTAGAAGTGCTTTCAGAATCAAAATATCCACACGAAATACCAAACGCCTTTGAATTTGCACAAATCCAAGTAGAAAAGCTTGCAGGCATGATTACCAAAGTCAAAAAATCACTCAAAAAAATGAAAAACCTAGGATACATGGAGATTACCGACTCGGGTGCTAGCGGTGCTGTGAATTTTGTCCTTGGACTTTCCGGCAAGGACGTAGGTGTCGCGTATAAGGAGCGAGTTGATCACGGAATTTATGCCGTATCGATTCGAGGCTCAAAAAACTGCAAGATTCATCTTGGAAGGCTTGTTAACTCGATTGCTGGAGACTTTGGAGGCTCTGGCGGCGGCCACGACAAGGCCTGCGGAGCAGTAATTCCAAAAGACAAGATAATGGCATTTATCAAGGCGTTTAATGCAAAACTCGATCAGTAAATTCCACTACTGCAGAAATTTCTACACTTGAATTTAGTGGAAGACTTGATGTACCAACGGCAACTCGAGAATGTTTTCCATTTTCGCCAAAAATCTCAAAAAACAGATCCGATGCCGCATTAATTACTTTGGGATGGTCAGCAAACTCTGGTGTTGCGTTTACAAATCCTGCAAGACTAACAATTCTTGTAATTCTGTCAAGATCTCCAAGACTTGATTTTAGCTGGGCCAAAATGTTAATTGCACAAAGCCTTGCTGCCTTTTGTGCCTCTTCTAATGATTTTTCTGATGGCACCTTACCTGTGAAGACAACTTTACCGTCCTGCACTGGAATCTGTCCTGAAATGAAGGCAAGGTTTCCAGATGTTACAACTGGAATGTAAGAACCGGCAGGTTTTGGTGGAATGGGAAGGGCAATTCCTAATTCTGATAATCTTTTTTCAATCATAACAATTGCTCTACTTTGCTTTTATTTTGTCTTATTGGTTGATTTTGAGGTGAATCGTTTCGCCTTTGTGCGAGTCTGCGCGATAAATCAGCTTTGGGCTTTGGCCCTTCTGCTCAAGATACCCTTCTAAAAGCATCGCCCACTGCAGCGAATGTCCGCTGTTTACCTTGGACTCTAAAATTATGTTGTTTGTCTTTTTGTCGTATTCTAGCTTTCCAGAACAGGTTATCTCTAGTGTAGAATTGACAATGTCCAAAACCTCCTCTAGCGACTTGTCCCTTAGCGAAATGCCATTTTTTTCTAAGAACTTGACAAAATCCACAAACTTTGCCTTTGAATTTACGATGGAATACAGTGCAAAGCCAAGACCGTTTTCATTAATTGCGTTAATTATCTTGCAGACTTCGAGTGCTTGTGTCTTTGTCATCTCCGAGAGGTTGTCTATTTTGAGTGCGGTCTTCCAAATCTGGGCAAAAATCTTTGTCTGGTTTCCGCCAAGTATGTCAGTTGCAGAAAAAACTGCACCTTTGCCGTTTGTGTTGTCAATTAAGAGAAGCTCGGTATCATCAAAGATAAAACAGTTCTGAGAGATTTCTGATGTCTTGAGCTTTACACCGTCTGGAATCATTCTAAATGATTCGCCGCCAATTGCCTGCGTTGGAATGATTAACCTAACGTCGATGTTTCTTCGAAGAACAGACAGAATCTCTTCTCTGCATTCCGCCAGAATGCTGAGGCCCCACGAGTCTGCCATTATGTGAATCGAAGATTTTGCGCCGTCTATCATGACGCGCATCTGATTTATAACATAGCTTGGATGAAGGTGGAAATACCGTTTTTCTTCTGCGCCGCGGGCCTTTTTGCTTTCCTCGCTTATTTTTTTCAGCTTGGAAACAAGTGTGTTCATTGCCTCGACTTTGTTTATCTGCTCGTGGACGATTTCATCAAAGGCATCCTCTGGTGCAATTCCTGTGCACATGACAGGTTTGCTTTTTGAAAGGATGGCAAGTTTTTTTTGCTGAAGTTTTAGCAAAACCGGGTAAACCTTGGTTCTTGGTAGTTCAGAGTAATAAGCAACCTCGCTTGCAGAAATCGTTCCACGGGTAATTAGTGTGACATAGGCTCGAGCCTCATACTTGGATAGACCGAACTCTTCCAGACTAACCGTAAGCTCTTGCTCTTTTCCCATGGCAACACTTAGAGGATTGTTAGGTAAGATCGATTGTCAAATTCATTGCACAAAACCTAGGAAAAAAAATCCCGATTGTAACTCCGGGGTGTTGTTACCGCGGTTAAACCAATTTTTGTGACAGTGTTCTAATAAACTAAAACAAAGTCTGTGATCAGACATGGTCGCAAGCTCTGCTATTGTAAATAATTTGGTTCAGGTTCTGCCGAATCCAAACGCGTTAACAATAATGCCAAGACTCGAATACTGCGTTTACCTTGCAAGAAAAATTGGACAAAGACTGCAAGACCAGTACCAAAAGGTATCGGCTTCAAACCGCAAATTTTATTTTCAAAACGGTGAGATTGTGATGGAAAACCCTGAATTCAAAAAACAGGTAAGGGCTGAAGCCAACATCTGCTGCGCAATAGAGGCACTAAAAATAGTCGAGTACAGGCTGACATCCATTTGCCGGCTCAGCAATGTTGCGGAGGTCTTGCCACTTGTAACTTTGATTAGAACGGTAAACTCTAACATCTATTCGTCAGTACCTGACCTGAGCGGCGACCTTGTGGAACTATCCGGAACATTGGGCAGCATAGCAACGGATTCGGGGAGTTTGGTTGAGGCAACATTTGACTTCAAGCAAACCAACCTCGAATCCAAACAAATCCTAGATGAAGTAAATTTGATAGTGGACTCTAAAATAAGCAAGCAGTACGCTAATCTAAATTTCTAGCAAGGGCGACTTGCAAATGAAGTCCTTTGAATCAAGCAGCCTACACAGGGACCTTGAGTGGGTCCGCCGCATTTCGGGTCTTGTAAGAAAAAAGATTCTGGACTCAAACCCAGATTATGAGAAAAAGCTTGAAAGGTTCTCAAAGGAGGAGCTTGAAGACTTGGACAAATTACTTGGTGTGGCAGAGCAAATTCTTCTAAAATACCAGCACAAAAAAGAGGCCTACGTCATACTAAAGGAGTTTTCCGATCTTCTAAAAGACTGGACAGGCGCACTTTCTGAGATAAACGAGGAGGTCCAGATGATGCTGATTTCTGCGCAAACTTCGGTTTCTGAGCTAAAGACTGCGCAAAGCGATGTTTCAACAAACTTTTCGTTTGAGAAAGCTAAAAAACAGAACCAAAATCCGAGTACAACAAATGAAGGTACAATAAATTTAACCAAATCTGCTACTGGCGTTTACACACAGGAATACCAACAAAATAATCCAGTCCAATTTGAGCAGGTAGTTTAAGATGAGTTTGGCACCGCAGGAACTAGAAAACAATGCAAGCAGATATGCGTCAGATGCAATACGACTTGATTCGCAGGGCGCACGGGGCATGGCAATTGCAAATTATCAAAAAGCAATAGACTCGCTGGTAAAGCTAATCCACCTGTATCCAGATAACAAGCTTAACAAGGTTTACACAGAAAGGTGCAGGGCCTATGAGAACAGAATCAAGGCGTTGCAGATGACTCATGGGGTGGACCTAGAGCCAGCAGTGGACCCAAACGCCACGCCGGCAGAACAAAAGGCCCAGCTTGAAAAGAAAAAGGACGAAGATGATTTTGATGAACTTGTAATGAAAGAAAAGCCAGACATCTCCTGGAAGGAGGTAATCGGTTTGGATGATGCAAAGACTGCATTGCGTGAATCAATTGTTTATCCAACACACCGACCGGACCTGTTTCCGCTTGGATGGCCTCGCGGAATTCTGCTTTATGGCCCACCTGGATGTGGAAAGACAATTCTGGCTGCAGCAACAGCAAGTGAGATTGATGGTTACTTTATCGTAGTAGATGCGGCATCAATGATGAGCAAGTGGCTTGGCGAGGCAGAAAAAAACGTCTCAAAGGTCTTCAAGCTCGCACGCGGATATGCAGAAAAGGAAAACAAGCCGGTGATTTTGTTTGTAGACGAAGTCGATTCGCTTTTAGGGAATCGAAACTCCGAAGTAGGCGGAGAAATTAGAACAAAGAACCAGTTCCTAACCGAGATGGATGGAATTAACGGAAAAGGCAAGGACATAAAGCTATATGTGATTGGTGCAACAAACAAGCCGTGGAGCCTTGATTGGCCGTTTTTGCGAAGGTTCCAAAAAAGAGTCTACGTTCCACTTCCAACACTTGAGGCAAGAGAAAAACTCTTTGAGCTGTACACCGACCCCCTCAGAAAAGACGACAAGGTAAAGCCAATGGAGCTTGCAAAACTCTTTGATGGATACAGCGCAAGCGACATCAAGGACGTCTGCCAGGGAGCACAGCTAAAGATAGTAAACGAACTCTTTTCAAATCCCGGATACAGGGAACCAATTGCAGGAGAATCTCCGCCACAACCAAGAGATCTGAACATGGCAGACTTTAAGGACATGATGGCAAGAAGAAAGCCAAGTGTTTCAATGGACATGATCCGAGCTTACTACAAGTGGAGCGAGCAGTTCAAGGCACTCTGAATTTTTTTGCGATCAGGCTTACAAAAACTTAAATCCCCAACCAAATCCACTTTTCGAGGGTCACAATTTCGATAAAAAAAGCCCAACATGCAAACAAACATGGAAAACTAGTTTTATCAGACGGTACCGTCTTTGACGGAAAGGGCTTTGGATTTTCAAAGACTGTTTTTGGCGAGCTGGTATTCAACACAGGAATGGTAGGATACGTAGAAACGCTTACCGATCCTTCCTACGCAGGCCAAATCCTCACACTCACCTATCCATTAATTGGCAATTATGGCGTGCCAGACCCGCAAGCAAAGGACGAATCAGGCATACCAAAATACTTTGAATCAGACAAGATTCAGGTACGCGGCTTGGTGGTACACGAGTTATCAGAACTTGCAAGCCACTGGAACCTAAAGATGACCCTAGATGAGTGGATGCACAACGAACAAGTCTCTGGAATTTCTGGAATCGATACCCGTGAGCTTACAAAAAAACTTAGGACAAGTGGCGTTATGATGGCAGCACTTGTTGTTTCCGATTCTGAGATAGATGTAGAGGAGGTAAAAAAACAACTAGCAGCCACTAAACCGTACACATCAGAAGAGTTTATGGATCAAGTCTCTACTGCACAGCCGCAAAGCATTGGCACCGAAAAAGAATGTGTCGTAGTAGTTGACACCGGCGTCAAAAACGCAATTTTGCGAAACATTCGAGACTTGGGCTACAAGGTGATCAGGCTACCATGGAATGCAACAATAGAGCAGGTGCTTTCATACAAACCAAAGGGCGTTGTACTAAGCAATGGTCCTGGGGATCCAGAAAAATGCCCGCAGACGATTCAGACTGCAAAACAGCTTATAGAAAAAAACATTCCAACCCTTGGAATCTGCCTTGGCGCACAAATCCTTGGACTTGCAGGAGGTGCAAATACGTACAAGCTAAAGTACGGGCACCGCGGACAAAACAAATCCTGCCTTAACTTGAAAAACAACCAAGTCTATGTGACTAGCCAAAACCACGGCTATTGCATCAACCCGGACTCGCTAAAAAACACAGACTTTGATTTATGGTTTACAAACACAGACGACAAGACAGTCGAGGGAATAAAGCACAAAAACAAAAAGATAATCGCCGTGCAGTTTCATCCAGAAGCTTCGCCGGGACCCTACGATTGTAAATACGTCTTTGAAGAGCTTGACAATCTGATAAAGGGGGGAGATTCTAATAAGAAATGAAAGCCTGAAAAAAATTCTTGTGCTTGGCAGTGGGGCAATAAAGATCGGAGAAGCAGGCGAAAGTCGCAAAAACGACCGCTAATTCGACTACTCCGGCAGTCAATGCCTCAAGGCCATACACGAAGATGGACTCAAAAGCGTGCTGATAAACCCAAACATCGCAACGATTCAGACCGACACTAGGTTTGCAGACAAGGTGTATCTGCTGCCAGTCACGCCAGATTATGTTTCATCAATTATCGAGTCCGAAAGGCCAGACGGAATAATGCTAGGATACGGCGGACAAACAGCACTAAACTGCGGAGTAAGACTTGCAGAGCTTGGAGTCTTGGAAAAATACAAAATCAAAGTGTTGGGAACCCCGGTTGCAGGAATCCAAAAGACCGAGGACAGGCAGCTCTTCAAGGACTCGATGAATGCATGTGGCGTCCCAATTCTAAAAAGCAAAACCGTCAACACATTTGAGCAGGCAAAAAAGGTTGCAGAGGAGCTTGGCTATCCGGTAATAATTCGAGTCGCCTACACACTTGGAGGCAAGGGCGGCGGTGTTGCTTACAACGAGTATGAGCTGCACGAAATAGTAGAGCGTGGCCTCAACGCAAGCCTTGTACACCAAGTGCTAATTGAGGAGTATATCGGGCACTGGAAGCAGATCGAGTACGAGGTGATGCAGGACTATGAACAAAACAATGTCATAGTCTGCAACATGGAAAATGTTCTCTCAATGCGTGTCCATACTGGTGATAACATTGTTGTTGCACCATCGCAGACAATTGATAACAGAGAATACCACATGCTGCGCTCAGCTGCGCTCCGTGCAACAAAACACGTAGGAATCGTTGGTGAGTGCAACATCCAGTTTGCGCTAGAGCCAGACTCTGATAGGTATGTTGCAATTGAGATAAACCCAAGGCTTTCTAGGTCTTCTGCACTTGCCAGCAAGGCAACAGGGTACCCTCTTGCGTACATGTCTGCAAAAATAGGCCTTGGTCACTCACTGCCAGAGCTTGTAAACCATATTACAAAGACGACTACTGCCTGCTTTGAACCATCACTTGATTACATCGTATGCAAGCATCCGCGGTGGGACTTTACCAAGTTTGAGCTTGCAAACCGAAGGCTTGGGCCCACGATGAAGTCGGTAGGCGAGGTCATGGCAATAGGCAGAACCTTTGAGGAGTCGCTGCAAAAGGCAATTCGCATGCTTGATATTGGCAACGATGGACTCGTGCTGAATCGTGCAAACGGAAAATCCTACGACGTAGAAGACATTGAGAACCATCTTCTAAACCCAGACGATTACATTTTGTATTACGTTGCAGCCGCACTCAAAAAGGGTCTCTCAGTTGAAAAAATTCAAAAGCTTTCTGCAATCGATGCATGGTTTATTGAAAAGATCAAAAACATAGTCGAAACAGAACAAGAGATGACAAAACGACAACTAGATGAAAATCTTTTGAAAAAAGCAAAACATTTGGGATTTTCCGACAGGCAGATAGGGCGCGCAACACAAAAAGATGAATTTGAAATCAGAAAAATACGAAAAGAGCGAGGCATTATACCAGTGGTAAAACAAATTGATACTCTTGCAGCAGAATGGCCCGCAAAGACAAACTATCTGTATGTGACATATGGCGGCGATGCAAACGATATTTCAGTAACCCCGGATCAGAAGGGCATAGTGGTACTAGGGGCTGGACCATACAGGATAGGAAGCAGTGTCGAATTTGACTGGGGAACAGTCAACATGGTCTGGGGTTTGCAGGAAAATGGAGAAAAAAACGTAGCTGTTGTAAACTGTAATCCAGAAACAGTCTCAACAGATTATGACATTTGTAGCAGGCTGTACTTTGAAGAGCTTACACTAGAAAGGGTGCTAGACATTGCGGATTTTGAAAATACAAAAGGAATTGTCACCTCGGTTGGTGGCCAGACGGCAAACAACCTCACACCGCGGCTTGCAAAAGCTGGATTGAATCTTTTGGGGACATCTGCAGATGATGTGGACAGGGCAGAAAACCGCTCCAAATTCAGCAGCGTCCTTGACAAGCTCCACATAAAGCAGCCGTCATGGCAGGCCTTTACGAGCACACGTGAGGCCAAGTCCTTTGCAACAAAGGTGGGCTATCCTGTCTTGGTGAGGCCTTCATACGTCCTAAGCGGCGCTGCAATGAAGGTGGTCTGGTCGCAAGAAGAGCTGACAAAATATGTCGAAGAGGCAACAACACTTTCGCCGGACCATCCAGTAGTAATTACAAAATTTATGCTAAACGCACTTGAGGTCGACGTAGACGGAGTAAGCGACGGAAAAAACGTCGTAATCGGCGCAATAGTTGAGCACATCGATGCTGCAGGTGTGCACTCTGGTGATGCGATGATGGTGATTCCACCATGGAGACTCTCAAACAAACACGTCGACACCATAACCGACTATGCAAACAAGATAGCAAGGTCATTTAACATCAAGGGGCCATTCAACCTGCAGTTTCTGATCCACAACGACCATGTTTATGTAATAGAGCTGAACATCAGGGCTTCAAGGTCGATGCCATTTGTCTCAAAGCTTATCAAGACAAACCTAATCAGTCTAGCAGCACGCACTGTTCTTGGAAAAGAAATCCCAAAAATTCCACAAGACAAATGGAAAAAAACTCACACATACGGAATCAAGGTGCCCCAGTTTTCGTTTATGCAGCTGGAGGGAGCCGACATTGTGCTTGGAGTCGAGATGCAGTCAACCGGTGAAGCAGCATGTTTTGGCGACAGCTTTTACGATGCGCTATCAAAGGGATTGATTTCGGTGGGATACCACCTCCCAAAGCAAGGAACGGCGCTGATCACAATCGGTGGTACAGAAAACAGGGAAAAACTTTTGCAGACAATGGCTACACTAAAACACCTAGGCTTTAAAATTTTGGCAACAGAGCACACTGCGGAATTTTTGTCAGAAAAAAATATTGAAGACGTGCAAATAGTTCACAAGATTTCAGAACCAGACAGAAAGCCAAACATTGCGGATCTGCTCTATGAGCGCAAGATCAACTTTATCATCAACATTCCATCCACTTCGACTCTGGAAAAATACGTGGGAATGTTGTACGATGAGTACCAGATTCGACGCAAGGCAACCGAGCTTGGTATTCCGGTTCTGACTACTACAGAGCTTGCAGAGTCGTTTGTCAAGACGCTTGAGTGGCTGCATCATAATGAAACCACGAAAAAATCACTAGAGCCATACGACCAAATCTGAATAGCCCTAGATGATCTCAAATGCATACTTTCTAGTCTTGGCCAAATAGTCTTCTATATCATTTTCCCTAGCCAGCTTATCCAAGTATGCATTATCGATAGAATCAGCAAATATTCTTAGTAATGCAATACTTTCCTCAATATCTCTTTGAGGACTGGTTGGCACTGTCGTTTTGGTGCTTGTTGCAAACATGTTTGGAAAAGACACTGCTACTTTGGCAACCGATATTGCCCTTGTTGTATAGTCGGCCGCACTCTTGGCACTTGCAGCAATTATTTCGACAAGGTTTGGAATAAGGGGCAACCACATTCTCAAAGTCACCGTAACCATATATGGCGCAAGTCATATGACTACAGAACGTCTGAATACAATAATGAGGCACGAGTTTGGTCATGCGCTAGGACTGGTACACTCTACGGCCCCAGAAGATCTTATGGCACCGGAAATAACCACCCAATACCCATACATATCAGGGTGTGACATCGAC
>CAZLSK010000017.1:10688-16926 GCA_964562075.1 uncultured Candidatus Nitrosotenuis sp. | reverse complement strand
GAGCTGCCAAAGAATGATGTTACCCTGTTTTGTGATAGCTACAAAATGCAGAGAGTGTTTTCAAACATGATTCAAAACTCTATACAAGCAATAGAAAATAAGGGCACCATTACAATTGCGGTCTCCGAGAAGAGCGACGACATTAAAATAACCATTAAAGACACAGGCCCAGGAATCCCCGATGAATTGATGCCAAAAATTTTCGAACCCTTGTTTACAACAAAAAAGAGAGGAACCGGCCTAGGATTAACAATCTGCAAAAAGATTATCGATGATCACAATGGCTCGATTGCGGTGGCAAACGATCCTACCACATTCACAATAACAATTCCAAAAAAACAATAACTAACATCATATCTGTACAAGCATGGATGTACCACTCAAGATGTTCATATGTAAGGACCCAAGTTATCAAACCATTTGGTAATTCTGAAGGAAGCTGTAAAAAAAGGAGCCAAGTTGCTAGTAAAGCAATTGGATAGAATTACTAATAGAAACCAAATTGCGATCTACTTGTATGATGCTAATACCACGGATCTAAAATTAATATAACCTCCAATGCGGTCATTTGTTGCGGGGCCTTATGCATTCTGACAAAATTGAAAAATTTTTAGAAAGACAAAAAAAAGCACTTGCAGCGGGCGGACAAGACAGAATACTGTCACAACACGAAAAGGGAAAACTCACAGCAAGAGAACGAATAAGTCTTCTTTTAGATGAAGGGAGCTTTACCGAACTTGATGCGCTTGTAACTCATCATTACTATGAATATGACATGCAAAAAAAGAAGTTCTATACAGACGCCGTGATCACTGGATACGGTACGATCAGTGGAAGACAAGTCTTTGTGTTTGCGTATGACTTTACGGTTTTAGGTGGAACACTAAGCCAGATGGGTTCCAAAAAAATTACAAAACTTATGGACCATGCAACACGAACGGGCTGCCCAATAATTGGAATAATTGATTCCGGAGGAGCAAGAATTCAGGAAGGAATACTGAGCCTTGATGGATTTGCAGATATTTTCTACCACAACGAGCTTGCCTCTGGTGTGGTACCACAGATTACAGCTAGCATTGGACCATCGGCAGGTGGCGCCGTATACTCACCAGCAATGACTGATTTCGTAATAATGGTAGAAAAAGCAGGAACCATGTACGTTACAGGACCCGAAGTAGTTAAGACCGTTCTTGGTGAGGAGGTATCTTTTGAGGAGCTGGGGGGTGCAATGACTCATGGAACAAAAAGCGGAGTTGCCCACTTTGTGGCAAAAAATGAGTACGACTGTTTTGATAAGATCAAAACCTTACTCTCATACATTCCTTCAAACAACACCGATGAACCACCAAGTGTGGAAACAGACGACGATCCAAACAGGTTTGATCATAATTTGATAAACAAAGTTCCGGAAAATTCGTTGCAACCATACGACATGAAAGAAATCATATATTCAGTTGTAGACAACCACCAGTTTTTTGAGGTGCACGAGCTGTTTGCACAAAATGTTGTTGTTGGTTTTGCAAGAATGAATGGAAAGACCATAGGAATTGTCGCAAACCAACCACTGTATCTTGCAGGTGCACTTGATATTGATTCATCTAACAAGGCTGCACGCTTTATCAGATTTTGTGACTCGTTTAACATTCCAATTGTATCATTTGTAGACACACCGGGTTACATGCCAGGAACCAACCAAGAGCACAACGGAATAATCAGACACGGCAGCAAGCTTTTGTATGCATACTGCGAAGCTACAGTTCCAAAGATAACTCTAGTAATAGGAAAGGCGTATGGAGGTGCATACATTGCAATGGGAAGCAAGTATCTGCGAACCGATGTAAATTACGCGTGGCCAACCGCACAAATTGCGGTTTTGGGCTCCGAGGCTGCAGTAAAAATCATGAACAAAAAAGAACTTGATGCAGCAAAAAACCCAGAGGAGCTCAAAAAGCAGCTTACCGAGGAATTTAATGAAAAGTTTGCAAACCCGTATGTGGCTGCGTCCACCGGCTCAGTAGATGCAGTAATAGATCCTGCACAAACACGTCCCATGATAATTAAGGCATTAGAGATGCTTGCAAACAAGCGGGACAAACAACTTCCGCGAAAACACGGAAACATAAACCTGTGATTGATATGATAAAAAAAGTTCTCATCGCAAACAGAGGAGAGATTGCTTTGCGCGTTATCAAGACTTGCAAAGCACTGGGGATAAAGACAGTTGCAGTCTACTCAGATGAAGACATAAACTCACTCCACGTAAAGCATGCTACGGAGGCCTACCACATTGGTGAAGCGCCTCCAGCAAAAAGCTACCTTAACCAGCAAAAAATACTTGAGGTGATTCTAAAATCTGGGGCAGATGCAGTACATCCAGGATACGGCTTTCTCTCAGAAAACGAAGACTTTGCGGAGCTATGCGAGAAAAACAAGATAACCTTCATTGGGCCGTCTGCAAAATCAATGCAGCTTTGCGGAGACAAGATGAAGTGCAAGGCAGCTATGGCACAAGCCAAGGTTCCAACAGTTCCAGGAAGCCCTGACCTGGTAAAAGATGAAAACGATGCACTAGACATTGCAAATAAGATTGGTTACCCAGTTTTGCTCAAATCAGTCTTTGGTGGGGGAGGACGAGGAATACGACTAGTAAACAACGACAAGGAGCTCAAGGAGGCATACCAGATGGCCTCAGGCGAATCAATGGCTGCATTTGGCAAGTCCGCATTGCTTGTTGAAAAATTCCTTCCAAAAATCAGACACATCGAATTTCAGTTTGGTCGAGATAAGCACGGAAACGGTGTCCATATCTTTGAACGAGAGTGCTCGATTCAGAGGCGCCACCAGAAGCTTATCGAGATGTCACCGTCTCCAGTTGTAAACCAGAAGATACGTGACGAAGTAGGAGAGCTTGCCGTGAGGGCAGCAGAGGCGGTTGGATACGAAAACCTTGGGACTGCAGAATTTTTACGACTCGATGATGGAACATTTTACTTTATTGAAATCAACGCAAGGCTCCAAGTAGAGCACCCAGTCACGGAGCTTGTCTCGGGGCTCGACCTAGTCAAGCTGCAAATCGATATAGCAAACGGCGAAAAGATTCCATTTAAACAAAAAGATCTCAAAGTAAACGGATGCGCAATTGAATGCAGAATAAACGCAGAAGATACCTTTTTGGACTTTGCCCCCTCTACGGGCCCAGTACCTGATGTAACATTACCATTTGGCCCCGGCGTCAGAGTGGACACATACCTCTATCCTGGCTGTACAGTGTCTCCTTTTTATGATTCGCTTATGGCAAAGCTCATCACATGGGGGCAGGACTTTGAAGAGTCACGGGTCAGAATGATTAATGCACTGTCTGACTTTTACATCCAGGGAGTAGAGACGTCGATTCCACTTTACAAGACAATTCTTAGATCACCTGAGTTCATCAAAGGTGATCTGTCGACTGATTTTCTTAACCGATTCAAAATCATGGAGAGGCTAACAGAGGACATCAAAAAGGAGCGCTCTGAAAAACAAGAGGCCGCTGTTGCAGCAGCTGTGATTTACTCAGAATATTATAGGAGTAAGGTCAAGGCGGCATCTGGGCCAAGCACACGTTGGAAGAGCCAGATGGACGGAGGATAGAGATGGAATACAAAATACAAGACATAGAGCGTGCGTTCAATGGCCAAGTCCTTCAAAAGATAGGCAAGTCAGAATATATCATCAAAATAGATGACAAGGAACATAACCTCAAAATCCTAAACATGACGGCACGCGGCATCGAGTTTGTCTTAGACCAAAAATACCACTCAGTCAAGTATCTAGAAGCCGGAACTGCCGAGATGAAGCTGGTAGTGGATGGAACCCCATTTGTTGTAAACATGCACCACAAGCTAAACGAGATCGTTTACAAACACTCAGGTGGCGCTGAGAGCGCCGACGCAAAAATAGGTCTTCACAGCCAAATCCCAGGTAAAGTGGTCTCAGTCAATGTCAACGAAGGCGACTCTGTCAAAAAAGGTGACGTCGTCTGTGTTTTAGAATCAATGAAGATGCAGGTCTCAATCAAGTCGCATAAAGATGGTACCATCAAAAAGATCAAAATCAAACCGGGAGCATCGGTTGCAAAAAACGATATTCTAGCAGAAATTGAATAAAAAAGAAAAGTTAGTTTGCCTTCTTTAGAAAGTCGATTATCTCTTGGTAGTTTGGTTCAACTAACGGATTGTCGGAGACCCACTTGTATGCGACCTTTCCATTTTCGTCCACAATAAAGACCGAGCGTTTAGCGGCATCGTATCCCTTTACGTGCAGCAAGTCTGGCATCAAAATATCATAATCACGGATGGCCTTGCTCTTGTAGTCACCAAGAACAGGAAAGTTGAGGTTGAATTTTTCTGCAAAGGCCTTATTTGCAAACGGTCCGTCGTTGCTTATTCCAATCACTTGGGCTCCAAGTTTTTGGATCTCGCCCCACCTGTCACGAAATGTGCACATCTCGTTTGTGCATACTGGGGAGCTTGCTGCAACAAAAAATGACAAAACAACCTTTTTGCCTTTAAAGTCGCTTAGCTTTCTCATTTTTAGCTCGGTGTCCACAAGCTCAAATTCTGGAGCCTTGTCGCCAACGTTTACTGCCATAAATGAAAACTGAGTTTTTGTCATATATCAATGCAATGTGAAAATTTCTGATCGCAAATTTTTGTTCAATTTTTTGCATACCTTTTTATATAAACAAACTGGGTGTCAAGCTGATTTGGTTGGGGAATATGCTGCTAACTATAGTCATGTTCTTCTGATGTTTGGCTTTGCTATAGTTGCGGTAGGACCTGCATTACTGATTTCACGTATGATATCACCACGGCGACGCAGTAACCCCGTCAAGTTCCTTCCAATGGAGGCAGGCCAGGTTCCAAAAGGTGAGGGAAGAACCCACTTTATGATGCAGTATTACGCGTATGTGCTGATGTTTGTTATCTTTGACGTCATGGCAATCTTTTTGTATGCGTGGGGTAGCTCGATTCTAAATCTGCCAAAGACTGCGACTTTGCCAATAATTGCTTTTCTTGGAATAATGTTTGCGGCTATGGCTTTTGCACTATATCTATCAAAGAGGCGAAACATATGGTAACACTAAAAACGCATTTAGACGTAAGGACAGGTAAGGGACAAAATTGCTAAAGGAACTCCTAACCCCACACAACGCAAACGTATTTGTCGGCAAGCTAGGAGATATCCTTGTAAAAGCAATCGATCAACCACTTGGCTACGCCATAAACTGGAGTAGACTGTGGTCGTTGTGGCCCGTACACATCGAAACGGCATGTTGTAGCGTCGAGTTTGGCGCTGCCTCCGGTCCAAGATACGATGTCGAAAGATTTGGAATCATAGAAGCATTCGGATCTTTGCGACAATGTGATCTTGTAGTCGTACAAGGAACCATCACAAGAAAGATGGCGCCGCGACTCAGACTGGTATATGACCAGATGCCAGAACCCAAGTATGTAATAGCAATGGGAGCTTGCGCAATCACTGGTGGATTGTACTTTGATTCGTACAACGTCCTACCGGGAATTGACGGAGTTCTCCCAGTGGATGTGTATGTACCAGGATGCCCCCCTAGACCTGAAACCCTGATTCAAGGATGCATGCTACTGCAAGAAAAAATCAAGAGGATGAAGGCTAGGTAGAGATTTTCGATGAGTGCGCCGGCAGAAGAAACAAAACCAGTAGCGAAGCCGCAGCCAACAAAAGAGCTTCCGAAATTTGAAAAATCAATTACCGATAAGCTCGAAAACAAATTTGGGCCCAAGGTAGCAATCGAGTTTGTCAAGCCAACAAGGATTCGAGTAAAGGTTGCAAAACAGGACGTACTTGATGTTGCAAGATACATCCGAGACGAATTACACTTTGATCACGCAGAATCTGTGACGGGCGTGGACTATCCAGAACAAAAAGAGATCGAAGTGGTGTACCACTTGGGTTCCTACACAGACCCAGAGCTCTCAAAGCAGATCTTGGCGCTTGCAACAAGAGCCCCAAGAGAAGAAAATCCAAATCCCGGAAACGATTCTACAAGACTTCCTAGTCTTAGAGATATATTCTACAGCGTAGAGTTCCATGAAAGGGAGTGTTTTGAGATGCTTGGAGTTTACTTTGAGGGCCATCCAGACAACAGAAGGCTCCTTTTACCGGAGGACTGGGCAGACCTGCCGCCGCTTCGCAAGGACTTTAGAATAAAGGGAAGATA
>CAZLSK010000017.1:0-10678 GCA_964562075.1 uncultured Candidatus Nitrosotenuis sp. | reverse complement strand
CGCACAACTACCGCCTGGTTTGCAAATAGAAAAAGTCGACGAGCGAATAATGACGCTCAACGTCGGACCGCAGCACCCAGGCTCTGGACACATGAGACTTATTGTCAAAGTCGACGGCGACTATATCGTATCATGCGATCCAGACCCAGGATATGTGCACCGTGGCGAAGAAAAGATGGCAGAATACAGGAATTATATCACAAATATCCCGCACCTTGAACGACCGGTAATTCATGATTCATGCAACATTTTGTATCCGTACTGTCTTGGCGTAGAAGAACTACTCGGAGTAGAGGTTCCAGAACGTGCTAAATATGTTCGAGTAATAGCAGCTGAGCTTAACAGATGTGTGTATACACAGTACTGGCTTGCAATTTACGGAATATTTTTGGGCCACTCGACAATGTTCATGTGGCCTGCAGGTGACAGAGAGCTTCTCATTGACATGCTAGAAAAAATGACAGGCGCCCGTGTGACACATGCATATTTTGTTCCAGGTGGAGTACGAAACGACGTTCCAGCAAACTTTGAAGAGATGTGTCTTAGGCGAGTTGACTATTTTGAAAAACGAATCAAAGAATATGCCGCGGTATTTTACGACAATCCAATTTTAATTTCAAGAACCGAAAGAAGTGGTGTCCTCTCAAGAGAGGATGCAATACGACTTGGAACTACCGGATCTACTTTGCGTGCAAGCGGAGTTGATTTTGATATCAGAACAAAAGAACCATACGACGCATATGGAGATCTTGACATCAAGACAAATATCTTAAAAGACGGCGACTCGTACGCACGCTCCAAGATTCCATGGCTTGACATGCTTGAGAGCTGTAACATAATCAGGCAGGCACTCAAAAAGATGCCAAAATCTGGCTCCGTGAGGGTAAAGCTAAAGCCAAACCCAAAGGGTGGAAACGACGAAGTCTACAAGCGAGTAGAATCAGGTCGTGGCGCACTTGGCTGCCACATTGTATCCCGCAGCAAGCCAGAGCCATACCGTCTGAAGATGAGCGTTGGCTCGTTTAGAAACCTAATCTGCATGCCATATCTGCTAAAGGGAGAAAAACTTGGAAACATGCCGGCAGTTTACTGGAGCTTAAACTACTGGCCAGTGGAGGCTGACAGATAAATGTCCGCACTTGCACCAAAATTCCGACTAAGCTATTTCATCAAGTCGATTACAGACAATGTCTTTTGGATGATAATACTGATGACACTAGCAGGCATTCCACTAGTTCAGTTTCTTTTGTTTTACTTGGAACTGCCGGTTCTTGATGGCAATCTTCTAAGTCCATATCTTGCATTTACAATATTGGCTGATCCGTCAAGACAGATTCCACTCCTCAAGTCATTTCTTCAGACAGAGTTTTTCAGAATTGCAGTCTTTCCGGGATTTGGATTTGCCGCCCTCGTTGCAGCTGCAACAATCTTTATTGAAAGAAAGATGCTTGCCAAGCTCCAGCTCAGAGTAGGACCGTTCTACTGTGGAAAAATAGAAGGGATACTGCAGCTGATGAGCGATGGCATCAAGTTATTGTCAAAAGAGATCATAATTCCTGCAAAAGCAGACAAGCCGATATTTTGGGCAGCGCCTGTACTTTTCGTTGCAACGGCAGCTGCGTTTGTAGCGCTCATCCCGGCAGCAGGTGGGGGGTGGGTGGTGGCCGACGTTGATGTGGGAGTAATTGCCATCTTTGCAGTCATTGGATTCTTTCCAATAATTACTGTGTTATCATCATGGTCTGCAAACTCTAAATTCCCATTCATTGGCGGAATCAGGGCACTGCACCAGATGATCTCATTTGAGATTCCTCTGATACTATCAGTTGTCGGCATAGTGATTTTGACGGGGACACTAAACCTCACAGAGATAGTTGAAAGCCAGACGACCTACTGGTGGATAATATTTTTGCCAATTGGCGCAATCGTGTTTTTCATTGCAATGCTTGCAGAACTTGAAAGAATTCCATTCGACCTGCCAGAGGCTGAAAGCGAAATCGTCGCAGGCTGGCTTACCGAGTTTTCAGGCATGATGTACGGCCTAGTACAGCTTGGCTCTTATGTAAAGCTGTATGCGTTTGCGGCTTTGTTTGTAGTGTTGTTCCTTGGGGGCTGGAACGGACCACAAGTCTGGCCGCCATTTCCAGAAGAAATAATCGAAAAGGGAGTAGAGATGGGTCCAATCACTGCACGCTTCCCAGGGCTGCCGCTTTTGGATCAACAGATGCTCAATGACGTTTTGTGGTTTGTGATCAAAGTGGTCGGTGTGATCTTTTTCATCTTGCTGCCAAGAGGTGTCTTTCCAAGAATCAGAATTGATCTGCTCTTGCACATTGGTTGGTACAAACTGATCGGTCTTTCATTCGTTAACATCTTTATAGCACTCGGCTTGCTGTATGCCGGGGTACTGGGGCCAGGGGGGATTTTGTAAAATGGGAACAGCAACAGGAATCATCAAGGCACTAAACTCTGGAATAAAGCACATTGCACTTAAACGATTTACACTCCGATATCCTGAGCAGAAGCTAAAGTTTGTCGGAGATGGGTACCAGTACGATCCAAACACCGGCGTTGGCATCGCAGGATACAAGGGCAGACACATGCTCTTCCATGACAAGTGTACGGGATGCCAGCTCTGCTCAATTGCATGTGAGGGAGTAGCAGAGGCAATTGCGATGGTCAAAGTTCAAGAAGAATGGAAGCAAAACAAAAAGGCAATCATGCCGCAAATAGACTACGGCAAGTGTGTATTTTGCGGACTGTGTGTGGACGCATGTCCGTTTTATGCATTATACATGACAAATGACTATGAATTATCGTCATTTACAAAAGAGGGACTCATCTATACACCTGCACAGCTGCAGGTAAAGCCAACAGTACAACAAGACGTCGAGTTCGTCTTTGACGATCCTAGGGGTGCAAAACATGGCTGATGCGGTATTTTTGGGACTAGCCATTCTGACAATAGGCTCTGCTATCGCAGCACTTGAGCTCCGTTCGCTGATTTACGGCTCTATTGCGCTTATGGGAACACTTGGAGGAATTGCTGGCTTTTTCCTGCTTTTGGACTCGCCTTTTGTGGCAATGTTTCAGATTGCAGTCTATATAGGCTCAATTGCAGTCTTGATACTCTTTACGGTGATGCTTGTGCGCAGGCAGCTTATTTTCATAAAAATTGAGGACAAGAGAAGGAGGTATGCAGGTATCGGCCTGATGCTTGTGATGATGGTAGCACTTGGCGCAGTGATTCTCAGCTCTGGCATCAAATCAATTACAACTGATGAGCCACCAGTTGACTTTAGGGAAATAGGTGAGGACTTTCTCATATACTACTGGCCAGCCCTTGTCCTGATGGGACTTATTTTGGCAGCTGCAGTAATTGGCGCACTAACTTTGGCAAGAAGGGAGGATATAACAAATGAGCAACACAATGCTTGACTTTGTAATTGTATCAATTGCACTTTTGGCAATTGGAATTTATGGTATCTCTGTAAAACGAAATGCAATCCGTATGCTTTTTGCAGTCGAGATGATAGTAAATGCAGCTAACCTTAATCTAGTTGCCTTTGCAAGATTTTTGCCGGGCAGTGAGGGACAGACCTTTGCTTTATTTTCAATTGCGATTGCAGCTGCCGAAGTTGGTGTCGGCTTGGCACTTATCATAGTAGCATACAGAATGTACAAGAACGTTGACATTGCAGAATTCAGGAGTCTGAAAGGCTAGTGGAGTTCGCATTACTTCAGGCAGTCTTCCTGCCTCTGTTACTGGCACCAGTGGCATACATCATTGGAAGAAAGTTGGGACCAAATGCAGCAACGTGGTTTACATTTGGCTTGCTGCTGTACTGCACAATCCTCCTAGTCAACGCCTCACTTGATGGCACATACGAGGAGCACTATCGGTGGACAGGGCTTTTTGGCGAGTTTGGATTCCTACTTGATGGCCTTGCAATTCCGTTTGCAATCATAATCTACGTGCTGAGCACCGTTTTGGTGCTATACTCAAAGCCGTACATGATACACAAGTTCCACGAGTTCTTCCAAGAGCAGGCACACGGCCAGACTGCAAGCTCACACGGAACACAAACAACTGCACTTGTGGAATCGGAAGGCCTGCACGCATATGTCAACAACCAGTCCGGCCTGTACTTTGCACTATATCTGGTCTTTGCAATGGGAATGCTTGGCACAGTCCTTGCAACAAACCTCATCGAGTTTTACATCTTCTTTGAGGTCATGTTGATCCCCGGTTTCTTCTTGGTTGCCTTTTGGGGCGATGGACCAAGACGAAGAATCTCTCTGATGTTTCTTTTCTGGACTCACGTTGGCGCCGTCATTTTACTTTTAGGATTTCTGACAATCGGCCTTTCTGTTGGCAGCTTTGACTTTGCGGCAATTCAGGAGGCAAAGATCCCACAAGACATTGTCGCCTTTGCTGCAGTGGCAATAATTTTGGGCCTTGCAGTCAAGATGGCTGCATTTATGTTTCACATTTGGCTGCCCTATGTCCATGGTGCCGCCCCCACCCCGATCAGTGCCCTCCTGTCCCCTGCAATGATCGGAATTGGTGCTTACGGTATCTTTAGGTTAATAATCGAGTTTTTGCCAGGAGTTTATTCGGATCTTGCAATCTGGTTGCACATCTGGGGACTGGCCACCATGATTTATGGTGGTGCAATGGCGCTGATGCAAGACGATGTAAAACGACTACTTGCATATTCATCTGTGAGCCAGATGGGATACATTTTGTTTGGAATCGGCTCGTACTCCGTACTTGGATTTACCGGCGCAGAGTTCATGTATGTAACACACGGCCTTGGAAAGGCTCTACTCTTCATGACCGCAGGAATTCTGATAGTGCAGTGCCATACGCGAAGCATGACGATGCTTGGAGGGCTTGCAAGCAAGATGCCAATTACGGCAGTGTGCGCTGTCATTGGCGCGCTGACAATTGCTGGGGTTCCGCCAACAAGTGGATTTATGGGAGAGTGGACGCTCTTTGCAGGCGCACTCGATACGGCGGTAAAGGAAAACGCAGCAACCGGCGCCGTCCTAAGGTATGTGGTGTTTGGCCTTGGACTTGTAGCAACAGTAATCACAATGTCGTATATGCTCTGGATGCTAAAGCGCGTCTTCTTTGGCAAGCTTCCAGAACACCTCTCTTCCGTAAAGGAGGCAAGCTGGTACATGACTGCACCAATGATGGTTTTGGCTGGATTTACAATCGTTGTAGGAATTTATCCTGACATATTCTTTGACAAAATACTTCCATACATGAGAGGAGTGCTTGGTGCATAATGGTCGAGTTTAGCATGATGGGATTTGAGGCAGGACCAATGAATGCATGGCTTGTCTGGATTCTGCCATTTGTTGCAGCACTAATCATCCCTGCTGTGGGAAAGGTAAACAAGAGGGCCACTGGATGGGTGACATGGGGATTTGCAGCTGCGAGTGCCCTTTCGGCATCAATGATGTTTTCTGGAGCACTTGAAGCACAGGAGATTCATGATCAGGTAAACTGGATCTCTTCAATTGGAATCAAGGCTGGAGTGCTAGCAGATCCTCTTGCAGTAATCATGGCAAACGTTGTTGGCTGGATCTCATTTTTGATTATGGTTTACAGTACTGGCTACATGAAGGGAGACAGAGACATTGTACGATTCTGGTTCTGGATGATGTTCTTTGTCGGCTCGATGCAGCTGATTGTTCTTTCGGACAACCTTCTGATGATGTTCTTTGGTTGGGAGGGAGTAGGACTTGCGTCATATGCACTAATTGGATTCTGGTACCGAGACAAGGACAAAGATCACGTCGGTGTCAAGGGAAGAACAGTACTGGGAATTGCAGATTACTATTCTCCAACACATTCAGGAATCAAGGCGTTTATCATGACAAAGGTCGGCGACATAATGATGCTTGCCGGAATGTTTTTGATATTTTCATTTGCCGGCACGTTTGGCTTCAGAGAATTATTACAGGATACTGCATGGGCTTCTTCAATGCAAGCACAAGGGCTGCTTGTTCCTGCAGCGGTACTTCTCTTTGGTGGAGCAATAGGCAAATCTGCACAGTTCCCGCTAAACGAATGGCTCCTTGAAGCAATGACTGGACCTACATCCGTTTCCGCACTAATTCACGCAGCAACGATGGTAAAGGCAGGCGTGTTCTTGGTTGCAAGACTTGGGCCGCTGTTCTTTGCACTTGGCGCTGCAGGATTTATGGTAGACCAGTTCTTTGAGGTGGTCGCATGGGTTGGCGCAATAACTGCGCTACTTTTGGCAACGCAGGGAATGGTAAACTCGGAGATAAAAAAGGTCCTTGCATATTCTACCGGCTCTCAGATAGGTTACATGATGATGGCACTTGGGGTGGCAGGACTGTCACACCAGTTCGTCGATGGATATACAGCGGGATTCTTCCATCTAACCTCACATGCGATGTTTAAGGCGTCGCTTTTCATGGCGGCAGGATCGCTTTTGCACACGGTTGGTTCGCGATTTATGACAGACATGGGAGGTCTGCGAAAAAACATGCGCAAGACATATGCATTCATGTGGGCTGCAGGTCTTGGTTTGATGGGTGCCCCATTTATCACATCTGGATTTTGGAGCAAGGATGCGATATTTGCGGCAGTCTTCGAGTCAGGCAACACTTGGGCAATGCCGCTCTTTGTAATCGCAGCACTAACGGCGGTGATTACAACCTTTTACACAACAAGGATGATAGGAATGGTCTTCTTTGGAGACAAGAGCAAACACCTAGAGCACATGGAAAAAGAAGGACACCATGTCCATGAGGCACCACTATCAATGTGGGTTCCATACGGAGTATTGGCGGTTCTGACAATTGGAATTGGTGTTGTGGGACTTACCGCAGAAGGGGGAATCCACGAATTATTTACAGAATATCTTGGTCATACATTTGGTATAGAATCAGAACACGGAGTCATGGAGGAGAGTGCTGCAATTCCATTCCTTGAAGGAATTAACCCTGTTGCGCTGATAGCATCACTTGCTGCATTTGGAATTGGAATAAGCCTTGGCTATGTCTTTTACATAGGGCGATTCGTAGACCCAATCAAGTTTGTAAACTCTAATCTCTTCTTTTACTCAATACACAAGGTAATCCTGAACAGGTGGTACCTCAACGCAATGGTATACTGGTGCTTTGTTGTAGCGCCACTCTGGATTGCAAGGGGAGTCTGGAGATACTTTGAGAGAATAGTTATAGACTTGGGAATGAACGTAGGCCTTGAGCGAGCAGTAGGCTGGGGAGCAAAGGTCGTTCAGGGAACCCAAACCGGTGTTGCACAGTCATATCTGTACGTATTTGGAGCAGGGATACTCTTTGTGATCCTGTTTCTGTTCATTTGAGGTGGCATGATGATAGAGATTAGCTCGACTCCAATAATTCTGATAGCAATACTTGGAACAGTCGGAATGGTCATACCAATAATTAGCATTGTAAGAAGAGAAAAAAGCGAAAACACACTTTATGCATCAATTGCGTTTGGCGCACTGATTGCATCAATTGGCTATGTTGTCTATGAGATAGTGACGGACCAGCTCCCACAGGGTGCACTGTTCTCCGAAGACGTTTTGTCAAACGACTCGTTTAGTGGTCTGTTTGCAATCGCAATGCTTATCGTATCGATAATCACAACCGCTGGCTCGTTTAACTTTATGAAAAACCAGTCTCACCATGCAGTCTACTATTCTCTCATCTTGCTTTCTACAATCGGTATGGTACTTGTTGCATACTCGACAGATCTTGTAATGTTGTTTGTGGCCTGGGAGCTGATGAGTATCCCGACATATGTTCTGGCGGGATTTCTAAAAAAGAACCCAAGCTCAAATGAGGCGGCACTCAAGTACTTTTTGTTTGGGGCGCTGTCATCTGCAATAATAATTTACGGAATCTCACTTGTGTATGGACTGACTGGCACTACAAACATTGGCGGCGTCATAACCGGCCTGAGCCAGATAGACCAGTCCATGATGCCCCTTGCACTACTTGGGGTCGGTATGTTCATTGCGGGTTTTGGATTCAAGATGGGTCTTGTGCCATTCCACATGTGGCTTCCAGACACCTATGAGGGTGCACCGCCAACGATTACGGCGCTTTTGGCAGCTGGAACCAAAAAGGCGGGATTTGCGGCAGCGCTGCGTGTCATAATTATGGGAACAATAGCGCTAAATGTTGACTGGACGCTGGCACTTGGCGTCATTGCGGTAATGACAATGACTGTTGGGAACGTTGCTGCAATCATGCAAAAAAACATCTCAAGGATGCTTGCTTATTCCAGCATTGGACATGCCGGATACATCCTAATTGGCCTTGCTGTGGCGCCATTTACCGTCCTTGGAATCCAAGGGTCTCTGTTTCATGTTCTAAATCATGCCGTAATGAAAGGAGCGGCATTCATTGCAATTGCAGGAATTGTGGCAACACTTGGAATTACAAACATCGACAAGCTGCGGGGTCTTGGCAGAAAGATGCCAATTATCTCACTTGGGCTTGTTGTGTCGCTTTTGGCACTTGCGGGAGTTCCGCCAACGGCTGGATTTTGGAGCAAGCTGATACTCTTTGGGGCAGCACTTGATCCATCTGTTCCAGACTGGGCTGCTTGGCTTGCGGTAGCCGGCGTTCTCAACTCGGCTCTGTCTGTGGCTTACTATGGTTGGCTCATTCGAAAGATGTACTTTGAGGGCGAGACGGAAAAACGAATCGCAGAGCCGAAGGCAATCATTGGAGTGATGGTCTTTTCCATAATCTTCCTTGTGGCAATTGGGGTCTATCCGGATCCTATAATCGAGTTTACAAAGAATGCCGTGCCAATACTTGGGATGACGGCTATAACTTCAGGGTCGTAAGTCTAAGCAAGTACTCTAGGTGCGATTTTGCATCGTTGTCTGGCAAAATCCTCAGACTCGATGTTGCCTTGGCTGCATAGTCTTTGAGTAATTTTTCCATGTGGTTAAAGACATCACGGGGATCCAAGCTGTGCTTGACCAGGAGGTTGAAGAGCTTGTCCTCGTTTTTCCAGTCTATGAGGTCGTCGCGGATCTGGTAGGCGATTCCGATGTTTCTGCCATACTCTGAGAGTGCACTTATCTGGTCCTCGTTTCCACCTCCGAGGATCGCCCCAAGTCTTGCAGCAGTCTCAAACGCAGTTGCAGTCTTGTATTCTATTACCTTTAGGTAATCGTCAAATGTCAGGTCTTGGCTTGTCTCAAGGCGCATCTCAATCACCTCGCCTTCGCTCATCAGCATGGCTGTGTTTGCCAAGTCTCGCGTTATTCTTGGGTTGTTGAGCCGCGATGAGATGTTTAGTATCAAACCTAAAACAAAATCGCCAGTAAGAATGCTTGTGTTATACCCGTACTTGATGTGAAATGGGTCCTTGTGTCGCCTCGATGTCTCATTGTCAATGATATCATCATGAATCACAGACTCTGTGTGCAAAAACTCGACTGCACATCCTGCGGCATAAGCATGCTCGTCTACTTTGCCAACACACTCTGCTGATAAAAGCAAAATCAATGGCCTTATGCGCTTTCCGCCTTCAATTGCATACATGAGTGGCTGCATAAATTCGGATTTTGAATAAAGTGTTAGCTCGGAATCTAGGGCGCTGTCTATCTTTGTGATGTACTCCTTGTATGTCTCAAGGAGGGGGTTGATTTTTAGATTTTTTCGATCCAAAAAACTTGCACTGAAAATCCTTTTTTTTGTGACTATTAATACTTGTAGGTATGAATAACAAGGTGCTCCCGCCGGGATTTGGACCCGGGATCTCCGCCTTGAAAGGGCGACATGCTTGACCGGACTACACCACAGGAGCCCGTTTGCAACGATGTTTCGAGTCCTTAAAATCTTTTGGACATGAAAGATTTTTTTATCGGCACAAAGGTGGTAATGTCATGAACTCCCTTGTAAAAAAAATCGATGAGCTAATCGAACAGAAAAGCTTGCTAAAACATCCGTTCTACCAAATGTGGAGTGACGGAAAATTATCAGTTGATATGCTTGCTGGTTACTCTAAAGAATATTTTCAGATGGTAAAGGCGGTTCCGTCATTTGTTGATGCGATTGCAAAATTTGCCCCAAGCCAAATAATTGATGAGATCCGCTCAAACCAAGAAGAAGAGGCAGAACACATAGCGCCTTGGACCAACTTTGCGGTATCGCTAGGTGTCTCAAGGGACGAAATTACCCATTATTGTGGCCTTGATAAGACAAACCAAGCAGTAAGTGAGCTGTCATCGTTGATGACTTCGCTTGAGGACGGGGCTGCAGCTATGTACGCCTTTGAAAAAGAGATTCCAAAGATTAGTCAGACAAAACTCGAAGGCCTTGCCAAGTTTTACTCCATTACGGAAGAAGGTGCAACCGAATATTTCAGACTACATATGGAAGCAGACATTCGACACGCAGCAACATGGCAAAACATACTGGAAAACGTTCCAGAACAAAAATATGCGGAGCTAATTGAGATCGCAGAAAAATCTCTGGATGCACAGAACCATCTTTTGGACAGCTGTTACGAAAATTATTGCAAGACTCTATAACATTTATACCAAGAAAAAACCTCTTTTTTCGGGGCCCATAACTCAGCCTGGTTAGAGTAACCGGCTCATAACCGGTGAGCCAAGGGATCGAAGCCCTTTGGGCCCAC
>CAZLSK010000016.1:0-17372 GCA_964562075.1 uncultured Candidatus Nitrosotenuis sp. | reverse complement strand
ATCGAGACAATATGCTTTATGGCTTTATTGCGTGTTTTCCTTCCGAAAAGGTCAGCCCCTTCATCTACAAGACCGTCTTTTGTCCAAGCCTCAAGTTTGACAAAAATACTGGCGAGGTCTTTGCCGCCCCATGTGGCGTAAGGCGAGTAGAAGGTGGGTTGATCAACGTATATGGAAAAGACAACGTAATGATAGCAGAACCTGACCACATTGAAAAAGCAATTGGCGAGAGCACAAAGGTAATTGGACTAAACGTCATGGATGCAATCGGTATTGGCCCTGTACCATCGGCGCTGACACAAGGATCATTGACTCCGATTAACCGGCTAAGCTTTAGAAGCCTGTGCTTGCGACTCAAAAGTCTAAAGAAAAAATATGGATACAAAATGGTAGTTGGTGGTCCAGGCGCTTGGCAGCTTGGATTTGATAAAAAAAGAGTCGAAGAATACGGAATAGATAACATCGTAGTAGGCGAGGTCGACAACAAGGCTGGCCAGATCTTTAATGATATACTTGCAGACAAGGCACCACAAATAATCTATTCTCGTACTGACACAATTGACGAGATTCCGCTAATTAACGGACCTACATGCAATGGAATAATTGAAGCAATGAGGGGTTGTGGGAGGGGTTGTGACTTTTGCGACCCAAACATGAGAAAAAAGCGTGACTTTCCAATCGAACGCCTAAAAAAAGAAGCGCTTGTAAACCTTAACGCCGGAATTACCAGTGTTTGGCTCCAGTCTGAAGAGATTTTGCTTTATGGACTTGACAACTCTGAGATGGTACCAAACAAAGACGCAGTCATCGAACTATTCAGGGAGATGAAGTCGCTTCCAAATGTCTGGTTTGTTGGCTGCATCCATCTTACGTTTTCATCTGCGCTTGCAGCACCAGAGTGTGTGCCAATGATGGCCAAGATCAACAACTTTGGTCCAAACTTCTGGGGTGGCATCCAGACAGGTCTTGAGACCGCATCTGCCAAGCTCATCAAAAAACACATGCCATGGAAGGTCAAGCCATATTCTGCAGAAGAGTGGCCAAGAGTTGTCCGAGAGGGAATCAAGATGCTCAACGACAACCATTACTTTTCATTGAATACACTAATTGTCGGATTGCCAGGCGAAGATGATGACGATGTGCGAGAGACGATTGACCTCATCAAAAGCCTTGATGGAATGGCAGCAATTGCTGCGCCGATGCTTTATACCGACTATCACAATGCCGACAATACTATAAACGCAAACAAGATGAGCAGACTCCAGTGGGAGCTGTACCACAGGTGCTGGATTCATAATGCCAAGACCGTTTCGCGCTGGATCTGGTATGGAACTGCCGAGTTCAACCCTGTCTTTAGGCTTGTTGCGACCATATTTACAAAGTTTGGCGCGCAGTATGCATTGCGCCTGATTCGAGACGCGGCAAAAAAGGACCTAGGAATTTATCTGAATTAGTACCAAGACTTGTGTATGTTTGACTTGATTTTTTCTTTGAGCTCCGACGTTATGTCTTCTGGTTTCATGCCGTGATCTTTAGTTGCGTGTGCTGCGCATTGCGCCAAGATTTCATCTTCTGTCTTGCCTTTTGCAACAAACTTGCAGTCAAATCCTACCGAGCTGCACTTGAATTTTAACATGTTTTAGTAAGACATTACTCAACTATAGAGTTTGCCATAGTACTGCAAGAACGGCACACACAGTGGATGAATTACACTAAACATGACGTTTTTAATGTTTAGTTTTTCTGAAATATTTTTCTAAAGTACTGCAGAGGAGAGTTTGGGATCTCTGGCTTTTTTGTGCCTACAATTTTGTAGACGGTGATGCCAGTTTCTGAGCTTTTTCCCTTGATTGCCCACCTACCGTTTTTCATCTGGTATGTCTCAGGGTTCTCTAACGGTACTTTTTTTCTTGCCTTTACATCGTATGCCTCAATTAAGGACATGTGCGGTGCTCAATTATTCCATATTACAAGCCGCAAGTGAAGAATTTTCAAACTTTTAGCCAAATCACTTGAATTAGGTACACGCCGGGTAAGGGATTCGAACCCTTGAGTGCTGAAAGCACAACCGCTACCCTGTCGAAGATCTCGAGGCGGTCGCCGTACCGCTTGGCTAACCCGGCATCATTTTTTGAAATCCACTGCCCCTATAAAGGTCGCAGTAAATACAAAAACAACCAAAGTCACTAACATACCAATGGGCGTAGACCTAAAGGGCCTCATAACAAAAGAAAGGATCAAGCTTGAGGCGTTTTCATCAAAAATAATTGCAATTGATGCCTACAACACAATCTATCAATTTCTCTCTATAATCAGGGGTCCAGACGGAACGTTGTTATCAGATTCCAAAGGCCGCGTGACCAGTCATCTTAGCGGCTTGTTTTATAGAAACATCAACTTTCTTTCTCTTGGGATAAAGCCAGTCTATGTGTTTGATGGCAGACCACCATCTTTGAAATCTGCAGAAATTGAGCGCAGAAAGCAGATCAAAAAAGAAGCCACAATCAAGTACGAAAAAGCAGTTGCTGAAAAAAACATCGAAGACATGCGCAAGTATGCGCAACAGACAACCATTATGCAGGACACTATGGTTGATGATGCAAAACACCTTTTGGGTTTGTTTGGAATACCGTACATTGATGCACCTTCCGAAGGTGAAGCAACCGCTGCATATCTTACCCAAACCGACAAGGCATACGCCGCTGCCAGCCAAGATTACGACTCGATTCTCTTTGGAGCAAAAAGACTGGTTAGAAACTTTACAAACAGTGGCAGAAGGAAGCTGCCAAACCGCAACACCTACATCGAGATCGAGCCTGAATTAATCGAGTCGCAAAAGGTACTTGTGGAGCTAGGAGTCACAAGAGAACAGCTTGTAGATATTGGAATACTGATTGGCACTGATTTTAATCCTGATGGATTTGATAGAATAGGACCAAAGACTGCACTCAAGCTGATAAAAGAAAACGGCAGACTTGAGGACATTGCACAGATTCAGGACATGCTTGCTCAGATCGATTACAAACAGATACGCGAGATCTTTTTGGAGCCAAAGGTTGCACAAATCCCAGACATAAAATTCGGTACGATAAACCATGCAGAGATAATTCGATACTTGTCAGAGGAGCGAAGCTTTTCAAAAGAAAGGCTAGAGACGTCGCTGAATAGATTACAAAAAGCAACGGAAAAGCGTAGCCACACCCTAGAACAGTGGTTTGGTTAAAGCTCAACTAGAAAATTGGTAGATCATTTTTTAGATGATTGCTGCGTAAAATTTTTTAATAACACAAAAAAAGTTGCAATCATCATGAAACTGAAACTTGTTGCAATAGCAGTCTTTGCATTATTGTTTGTCTCCGTAACGATGGCAGACGATGCGTTTGCGCAAAAAACAAAGCAGTCAAAAAACGAACTAAAGTCAATCATGGAAACGTACAGGAAAGCAGTCCAAAAGGCTCAGTCTGACTTTCAGGCAGCAGTAAAAAAGGCAAATGCTGACGCCAAAGACGCGGTGACAAAGGGCTTGCCAATGAACAAGATCAATGCAGATTCCAAGGCTGCAATACAAAAGGCACGCTTGGATCTTAATGCAGCCATGGAAAAGGCAAAAGCCGACGCTGCAAATACCCTCAAGCAATTAAAGGCTGCAATAGACACAAGAACCTCAAAGTAGGCTGTTTTTAGCCCAGTTTTTTACTCTTTTTTGCCTGGCAGACCACACACTTGAGGCCGCGTGTGAATCTGCCACATTTTTTGCATTTGAGCGAAAAACACACGTATTTTTCAACCTTGCTTACCTTATAGTACGCAACAAGAACCACCAATAGAATCGTTGCCATTATAACTATTGGTGCCATGTTGATGTTGTTTGCATGAACCTTGTAGTTGATGTCAGAAATCGAGTTACTAGCTACTGCAAATGCCTCGTTCTGGATCAAGGCCAGCGATGCGGCAAACATTGCAAGACCTGATTTTGCAAAATTCAAAAAGGATTTGAGATGCAGGCTCACAAATCAGTCTACAATGAATAAATTTTAACAGCTTGTTTGTCTGAAAAATACAACTAACATTATCTGCCGATCTGTTTTTTGATCTCATCAAATGCTGCCCTGATCTCAGTTACAGCAGCACCATCTTCCAAAGTGCTAACATCGCCTATCTTTTCATTGCTTGCAATTGCCTTAAGCAACCTTCTCATTATCTTTCCACTACGGGTTTTTGGAAGCTTGGACACAAAATAGAGTCGTTGTGGTGTTGCAATTGCACCAATCTCTGTGCGTACCCGTTCTGTTACCTCTTTTCTTAGGTCGTCAGTTACTTTGACTCCTTCCTTTGGAACCAAGAACGCGATGATTGCCTCGCCTTTTATCTCGTCAGTGACTCCACACACAGCAGCCTCTGAGATCGACTTGTGTGAGACAAGGCTGCTCTCAAGTTCTGCGGTCCCAATTCTGTGACCTGCAATCTTTAGCACATCGTCTGCGCGACCTAAAAGCCATAGGTACCCGTCACCGTCTTTAATCGCATAATCTCCAGTGTAATAGAATCGCTCGTACTTGGACCAGTAGATGTTTTTGTATTTTTCATCATCGCCCCACAAGGTCAGAAGCATCCCAGGCCACGGTCTTCTAATTACGAGATACCCTTTTGTGTTGGCATTTAGCTCGACGCCGTTTTCGTCTACGACTGCCAAGTCCACCCCGGGAATTGGATACGAGGCAGAGCCTGGTTTGAGCGGGATTGTCTCAAGTCCTGGCAGTGGTGAGATCATAATGCCGCCGGTCTCTGTCTGCCACCATGTGTCAATTATTGGGCAGCGGCTTTTACCAATTGTTCCAAAGTACCATCTCCATACCTCCGGATTGATTGGTTCTCCAACGGTTCCCAAAAGTCGCAGACTGGACAAATCAAACGAATTTGGAATCGAGTCACCGTATTTCATAAACATTCTGAGTGCTGTTGGTGTTGTGTATAGGATTGTAACTTTGTATCTTTGTATTATCTCCCATATTCTTGCAGGACTTGGATGGTCTGGCGCTCCCTCATACATGACCTGCGTTGCACCGCAGATCAATGGCCCATATGCAACATAGCTGTGACCAGTCACCCATCCGATGTCAGCGGTGCAGTAATAGACATCAGAGTCTTTGATGTCAAATGCCCATCGAAATGTCGCGCTGATGTGTGTTAGGTACCCACCAGTGTCGTGGAGCACTCCTTTTGGTTTTCCTGTTGTGCCAGAAGTGTATAGAATGTACAGTGGATGCGAACTGTCAAGCGATTCTGGTGGACAAGTATTTGGTACGTTTTTTACAACATCGTCCCACAACAGATCTTTTTTATTTACTGTTATCGAATTGCCTGCGCGCCGTAAAACCACAACGTTTTGCACAAAATCCAGTCCTTCAATTGCAGAGTCAACTGCTTCTTTTAGCTTAACAATGCTTCCGCGTCTATAACCCCCATCAGCAGTAATGATGATTTTTGAGCCCGAGTCCATGACGCGGTCGCGAATCGATGTTGCTGAAAAGCCAGAAAAGATAACTGTGTGAATTGCACCAATTCTTGCACAAGAAAGAATTGACACAACAAGTTCTGGTACCATTGGAAGGTAGATTGTAACGCGGTCTCCTTTTTTTACGCCAAGCGACTTGAGGGCGTTTGATAGTCTCTGAACCTGCTCAAAAAGCTGGCCATATGTGACTGTACGCCTTTCTTGGTTTTCTCCCTCCCAAAGGATTGCAGCCTTGTCCTTTTGTGCTTGATTTACATCAAGGGCGTTGTATGAGGCATTTATCTTGCCCCCAACAAACCAGCGCGCAAATGGAGCGTTCCATTCTAGAGTTCGTTCCCACTTGGTAAACCACACAAGTTTTTGCGCCTGATTTTCCCAAAATGCTACATAATCTTTGGATGCCTCTGTTCTTGTTTTTGTGTCGTTATTTCCAAATCCGATTGTATAGCTTTGAGGATTCACAGTATACTAGCTAGGTTATTTCCAAGTCTTAAAAAATTTTAATAAAAAAGAGATTTTTTGCTCCTATTATGCTTCCAAGGGTTCCGATCCTGAGCTTGCAGAGCTAGGTACAAAACCACCGTTTTGTGGAACAGGAGTAACACGGACTGGTGCATGCCATTTTGGTTCTTCTTTATTTGTTTCGGCCGGGGAAGTATTTGTTTGGGCAGCTACCTGTTCATGGTGTCCTGAATTGTTTTGTGCATTATTTGCATCGGCTGGCTGGGGGGCGGGTGCCTCACCTGTACTAGGAGCTTTTGGAGCATCGAGCTGTTGTCCCGATGTGTTTGTTACAAGATAAGATACTGCAGATTGTTGGATCTGTTCTCTTTGGTTAACATCTGTGTGGACTGCATCCAACGAAAGATCCGCGATTCTTCTTTGTATGTTCACAATCTCTGCCTTTTCGTGATCAATGTGTTCAATTATTTCACCGGTATGAGTCTTGACCAGATCGAACTTGGTATCAGAGATTTCATTGCTTTTGAATTGAACCTTTGCATCAAAGAGCAACGTCTTGACTAATTTCATCTGAGCATTAAGCTCTTCAAGTCTTGAGGTCAGCTTTGAGCTGATTTCTTTTTCTGCTTCCTCTAGGCTCAAAAGCTTTGACTTGTATTTCTCATGAATTATTTCCGCGTCTTCTCGCATCTCGTCGTTTTCTGAGACAATATCAATGAGTGCCCTTAGTCTTCGAATTGTGAGTCCTTTTTCTCTTAGGAATCGCTGTGCATCGAGTCTCCATTTTGGTATAAAGATTACGACATCGCCTTGGACAACTAGCTGATCAAATGGGACCTGTTTTAGTCCATCAAGACCGCAATCAACACCCACCGTCTGTATGGAGCCGTCTATGTCGGTTATTGTGCCGATAACTTTGCCCACATGGGTGCCATACATGTCCTTGACCTGTTTGCCGATAATCTCTATTTCGTCCTTGTTCATTGATATGACTTTGAACTTGGATATAACCGACAAAATGTTAACAAGCCTTCTTTTTTTAGTAAGAACAATTTAACAAAAAACGGATTTTGCGTAATTTTAAAATGCGAATTAGAAAAACCATACTTATGATTGACAAGGGCGGTCTTGATCAGATACTTCACTTTGTTTCAAAACGCTGGATAGAGCTGAGTCGCGATCCAAACAACAAGGCGATGCAAAACCTCCCAACCAACTTTTGGATGAACTCAGTTGGCGGAAGGGCCGGAAACGGTTATTGGGTGACGATGCTGCTTTACACAGAAAACGAAAACGATGCAAATGCACTAAAGGAGGTGCTGCTCCGCTGGCAGGCAAAAGGCAGATCATCGACTTCGGATCTAATTCAGATAAAACGAAAATAGTTTATTTAGAAACCCCAAGTTTTGATTTCATTGGTTGAGGAATTTTCCGATTCAGAAAAGGAGATCTTGCTAAAGCATTTTTCCAATGCAGAGGATTCTGTTTTTGCATTAATTACACCAAGGCAGGTAGATCGAGGTGCCCTCATGTCCAGATACAGCAGGACAGATAAGAGCATGAGGAGGGTCTTTCTCGACGAGTTTTTGGCAAATGAAAACCGCGGTGAAGAGTTTTACAACAAGGTACTAATTGAGTACGGCGACGATTCTGTTGCAGAGCTTGGCATTGCACAAATCGCAATAGAGGGCATATCAAATATCGCAGTAAAAAAAATCGAAGACCGCAGAATAGGTTTATCATATCTTGAAAAATCTTCGCGATATGTCGCATGGGATAAAAAAGTAAACGGCCAGTTCAAGTTTTATCGCGATCCACAGATCATGAGCTCAAAATTTGCCGACTCGTATTTGGAAAGCTGCAATTTAGATTTTGAAATTTATTCAAAAAATATACAACCAATGATTGATTACGTCAGAGAAAAGGAACCAATCAATAATCTGAAATTCAAAGACTCGAATACCGGCGCCGAGGTTTTCTTTTCCAAACTAAAGTCAGAGCAGGACATCAAATCTGCCAAAATGATTTACAATGCGACAACCAAGGCAAAAGCACTAGACATCCTGCGTGGCTTGTTGCCAGCATCTACGCTCACCAATGTAGGCATAAGCGGAAACGGCAGAGCCTTTGAGTACCTGCTCACCATTCTGTTTAGCTCGAATCTGGAAGAGGAACGACTTCTTGCTCAAAAAATCAAGCACGAGCTTGACACTACTATCAAGTCCTTTGTGAGACGCTCAGACGACAAGTACGGACAGGCGTTGCAGGATTATTTTAGGTCGCTTCAAAGAACCGCTTCGACCTTTGCAAAAAGTCATCCAACCACTGCAAAAAGCAAAGGAGCATTTGTAAAACTGGTTGATTATGAGTCAGAGACAAAGGCACTTGACAAGATAGTTGCAGCCGTTTTGTATGAATGGCAGACAGTTCCCTTTGAAACAATACTTGGCAAAGTCAAAAAAATGAGCAAAGCAAAAAAGGCAAAGATTGTCAAGGCATTCACAAAACTAAGACAGAATAGGAGGCAGAGACCCTCTCGCCCCTTTGAGATGGCACATTATACCTTTGATGTCGTAGGAAACTTTGGGATGTTTCGAGATCTGCACAGGCACAGAGTACTAACACTCGAGCGACAGTTGTTGACAACCGACCACGGTTACACCACCCCCAAGGAAATAGCCGGGCTTGGAATTGAAAAGGACTTTAAGGACTGCATGACCAGTGCCAAAAACGTTTTTGATTCAATGAGGAGCAAGCTCCCACAACAAGCCCAATACGTAGTAAATTTTGCCTACAACTATCCGTTCTTTATGCACCTGAACTTGCGTGAGGCCTGCCACCTCATTGAGCTGCGAACCATACCACAAGGACACATTGATTACCGGCAAGTGGCACAAAAAATGTTTTTGTCAATCAAAAAGGTTCACCCAAACATATCTGGAATAATCAAGTTTGTAGACTTGCACACATACGAGCTTGAAAGATTCGAATCTGAGAAACGAATCGAGGAAAAAAGAAAAGCCCGCAAATAAAGCGGAATAACCCTCTAATATGACGTAGATCAATCAATCCCATGAACGATGAAAAGATGGTAAAATCGGAAAAGGAATGGAAGGAGATTCTAACCCCACAAGAATTTGAGGTTTGCAGAAACAAGGCTACTGAGCCGCCTTTTACTGGAAAATACACGTATTGCAAAGACGATGGAATTTATCGCTGTACCTGTTGCGGCAACGAACTTTTTAGCTCTGGTGCAAAGTTTGACTCTGGAAGCGGATGGCCCAGCTTTTTTGAGCCGGTCCATCAAAAAAGTCTCAAGTATGAAACAGATGCCAGCTACGGCATGGTCAGAACCGAGGTAATGTGCGCAAAATGCGATGCACACCTTGGACATGTATTTGATGATGGTCCTGCTCCCACCGGCTATCGATTTTGCATAAACTCGCTTTCACTAAAGCTCGACGAAAAAAACCATCAATAATAAATTAGGATTCAATCAAGTCACTTGGATTGAAATATACGGTTTTGTCAAAATCATGGAGTAGTGTACGTTGCGCCTAATCGTTTGTGGGTTTGGTACAGTAGCCCAAAGTCTGGCAAAGCTGCTCATCTCAAGATCAGACGACCTTTATGCTAAATACGGGATGAAGCCAAGAATAGTTGGTGTCTTTGACAGCAAGGGTGGGGCGGTAGAGGCATCCGGCGTTGACCTCAACAGACTAGTTGAGATAAAAAAGAAACACAAGACTGTCAAAAGTTACGACAAATCAAAAAAGCCAAGGTCTGGCCTTGACATAATTAACAATGTTGATGCAGATGTGCTGATTGAAACAACTGCAAGCAACTACAAGGATGCAGAGCCAGGCATGTCACACATTGTGTCCGCCATGAAAAGAGGTATGCATGTGATCACAGTCAACAAAGGGCCCCTCGCGCTTGCGTTTCCATCACTTATGGAGCTTGCTGCATACAACCAAGTTTTGCTAAGATTCAGTGGAACAGTAGGCGGAGGAACACCTATTCTTGATTATGCAAAAAACAGCCTCCGAGGTGAGGAGATCACTTCTTTTGCTGGCATACTAAACGGCACTACAAATTATATTTTGACAAACATGGCTCGTGGAATGAGTTTTGCAGCTGCGTTAAAGGACGCCAAATCAAAGGGATATGTTGAGGCAGACGAATCACTTGACCTCGATGGCTATGACGCTGCCGCAAAGCTTGTGATTTTGGCAAACTGGATAATGGGAATGAAGGTTACGATGCCAGACATAAAAAGAATTGGAATTAGAGATGTTACCACCAAGGACATAAAGGCAGCTGCGAGAAAAAAGTGCGCTGTAAAGCTGATTGCGTCCTGTAATCGGGAGCTCATTGTCAGCCCACATGAGATATCACTTGATGACCCACTTTGCGTAAACGGAACCCTTAATGCAATTTCGTTTACCTCGGAACACTCTGGAACCCAAACAATAATTGGCAAGGGCGCAGGCGGAACCGAAACTGCAAGTGCCATACTAAGAGACCTGCTGGACATACGCAAGGAAATACTTCGAGATTGAAATCAAACCTTATCTCAAAAACAGATACTGCCATAGTGCTAAGGGAGATTGGCGAGCAGTGGAGTTTTGAACCACCGAAAACAAAGAACTTAAAGATTTACGAGCTTGACGACAATGCAAAAATCATAGTAGGTGATGAGCTAACCGCGCTAAAGATAGGCCAGACATATCTACCTTTTTTGACGGATGCCAAAACTCTAGAAAGATTTCCAAGCGTTACCGTTGACATGGGTGCCGTAAAATTCATGTGTGATGGAGCAAACGTCATGAGGCCCGGCATTCGTAGCTTTACAGAATTTGAAAAGGGCCAGATCGTCTGTGTCGTGGAGGAATCACAGAAAAAATTTCTTGCCGTAGGAAGAGCCCTTGTCTCAAGCAGCGAACTACAGGCCATGACTAAAGGCGTGGCAATAGAAAATCTGCATTACATTTCAGACAAATACTGGGAGATTAAAAAGTCGCTAAGGGAGTAGAGATCACACTGCTCTGATTATTTTTAAAATCTCAAAGGGAATTTTGTTGAAATCAATTTCTCTTTCAGTACTTACAAAAAGCACATGTTCTGCTATCGGGAAACTCATGAGAACAATCTTACCTCTATACGAGAGTGAAAATTCAACAGGGCCAAATTCATTATCAAACTCCTGACGCATTTTCACCCTTAGTGAGAGCTCGAGGAACAACATCTCATCTTTTTTTGATTCTTCGAGGGACTTGAGATCCTTTCTCATTCCTCCAGCGACCAATTTTCCTCTGCTGTTTATCATCCTCGCAGATCTAATTTTGTCATCTATTTGGAAAACTTTTTCGCATACTGCATCAAAATCAAGTTTACTCATAGCTACAGTACACTGATGAATGTAATATTAAAAAATTAACTTTAGGCATGTTTCATAAAAAAGGATTTTACGGATCCTTCTCGCTTGTATGAAGCATGCCTTGGGCGTTTGGAGAACAAAGGACTAGTTATATTTTACCGTGATGTATTATAATTGATGAATGATTACACCTGCACCTGTTCATGTGGTTGTGAAAAACCGACGGACGGTTACGTGTGCGATACCTGTAAAATAGGCTTGTGTAAAGTTGGAATGAAAAAATAAATCGCCTCATCAATATGATACTTACCATTGTGGGCACAAACACTAGAGAGTTGATAACAGAACTGGCGAACCACGGTTGTTAGTGTAGTACGGCGGCTCCTTAAGGTCATGGATGTAAACTCTAGTTTTTGTTCTATAATTTCTCTGTAAATTCTTTTATTCCTTCTTTTGTTATTACCATAACGTCGATTCCGTCACCAGAAAACGAGTCTCTCATTGTTGCAGCTTTTACAGATTTTATAGCAAGTTCGGTTGCCTCTTTTTCCTTCATTCCAGACTTGAACTGCTGGTCTAGCACACCCAATGCCATTTCAGCTCCGGTTCCAACTGCTGCATATTCATCTGGAAGAACCGAGCCAAGCGGATCGAGTGTATAGATTGCTGGTTTGTCTACTATACCTCCAACTATTACCTGAGTGAGTAGAGGAAAGAACCTTCTCTCATACATCAAATTTGACATCATTTTTGCTATCGAGTTTGGTGGAACGTCGCGCTTTAGCTCCATTTTGCGTACCTTTGCCAGTGCCTTTATCTGCAATACCAGAATCTGCATGTCTGCAACAAGGCCTGCTATTGTCGCTCCAACCTTGTCTGTAAGCGAAAAGGTCTTTTTTGTGGATTTGCTTACCAAAAAGTTTCCATAAGCGATTCTTTTTTCGCTTGCAAATACAACACCATTCTCAAATGTGATTCCAACAGCTGTTGCACCGGGCATGTACTGCATTGCCATATTTTCACCTGATTTTGATGCACATTAAAGCCTTTTCCGGTTGCCTGAGCCTGATCGTCGTCGCGCAAAGTTGTCAATGATTAGGCACATGCATTTTGTTGTCTTTTTTAGCAGATCGATTCTTGCAAACTCGTTTGGTGAGTGAATTCTTGAAAAAATATACGTAGAGCCAATTGAGACGCATGGCACCCCAAGTATACTCGCAAAAGAATGCATCGGGCCAGTACCTGCGTTTGAGACGTTTACAATATAATCCCCAAAGGAATCCTTGGCGGCATTTTTTACGTCAGTGACAAACGGATCGTTTGGATCGGTTCTTGAGGCTGCCTCGCCGTGATACATTTTGATCTTGATATCCGAAAATCCTTTTTGTCTTAGATGTTTTTTTAACCGCGCAAACTGTTTTTTTGGATCCATTTTTGGGACCAGACGAAAATCAATTTTTACAAGCGCCGATGCCGGAAGGACCGTTTTTGCCCCCTGTAGTGTATAACCCGATACAAAGCCTGCAATGTTGCATGTTGGGTCACCTGCAAGTGCTTTTTTTACCTCGAGTCCTTTTTTGTCATTTACAAATTCCTTAATTTTGTATTCTGATTTGAATCCGATTTCATCAAATGGTTCTTTTTTCAGCAAATTAAGGTCGGCTTTGTCAAATGGCACAACCTCCTTGTACCAGTCACGAATTAGAATTCTGCCAGAGCCGTCCCGCAGTGTGTCTAATGCCCCTACTAGGCGCCATGCAGGGTTTTTGATAATGACTGCCAGACTTGAATGCGCGTCACGAATAGACTCTTTTGCGATTAGCTCGACATAGAGGAGGCCTTTCATGCCAAGCCCAACTATTGGTCGGTTTTTAGAGTCCACATATCCAAATTCCCAGATTACTGCGTCGCAGGAAAATTTTCTTTTGTATTTTTTCAGATATGCCCCGATGTTGGCGCTACCTATTTCCTCTTCGCCTTCTATTACGAACTTGATGTTGCATGGAACGTCTCCGGTAGTTTTTAGAAACGACTCTACTGCCTTTATTCGCGTGATCAGCTCCCCCTTGTCGTCGGCTGAGCCCCTCCCAAAGATCTTGTTTCCTTTTACCTTGCCGCTGAACGGCTCGTCATCCCACAGCTCGAATGGTTCTGCAGGTTGGACGTCGTAATGATTGTAAAACAAAAGCGTCTTGTGCGGGTTTGCCTTTGATTTTATCTCGCCATACACAATAGGTGCTACTCCTTTTTTTAGACGCAGAGTTTGGGACGGGATTCCTGATTTTTTAAGAATTCTACTAACGAGCAGTGCGCATTCTTCAATCCCCTCATTTTTTGCAGAAACGCTTGGCTGCCTGATCAACGTTTGAAGATCAGCAATAAGGCCCTTGTGGCCCCTGTCCACCCCTTTGAGAATCTCTTTCATTTTGTCACTCTATCAAATGGTTTCATAACGGTCGGGATGACATCAATGAGGTCTGTTGCTACCATATGGAGGCCGTTTTTCCTCTGTACAAGCTTTCCTGCAAGACCGTTTATGTACGATGCAGCTAATGACGATTCGATTGGATTACGGTTTTTAGCAAGTAGTCCTGCAACAAGTCCCGATAGCACATCACCAGTTCCGCCAACAGTCATTGCCGCCAAATTCTTTGGGTTCACAAAGGTCTGTTTTCCATCAGATATGACGTCGGTACTTCCCTTTAGCAGAATTGTAACAGAGTGTTGTTTTGCAAATTTTTCTACCATAGATACCTTTTCCTTAATGGAGTGCGGCGGCATTACACCAAACATCCTTTTGAACTCGCCCGGATGCGGCGTCACTACGACGTTTTTTTCAGAGATAAGCGGCAAGATGTAACTTACCAATGCGCTTGCATCAAGCGATAATCTGACATCCTGAGAAATCAGGGATTTGACTAGGTTTTTTAGGCCTTCCTCGTCTGCAAGCGCAAGACCCATCCCTATGGTTGCCGAGTCCAAATCTGTCGGGATTTGCCCTAAAAGCTTGTTTGCAGCACCTCTGGTTAGCTTTGAATCAACCATTGGAATTACTATGAGGTTTGCAGAGATTGCCCTCACTGATGACGTGATGATTTTTGGAACTGCTGTGTAGACCAAATCCACACCTGAGCGCAACGCTGAAAGTGAGGCAAGAACAGGCGCACCGTGATACAGGTAACTGCCACCGACCACTAGGACCTTACCGTTTTGTCCTTTGCGCGAGTCTGTCTTTCTTGATGGAATGAATTTTTTTACTAGTATAGTTTGGAGTTTTTTGGCCACTGTTGTAGAATGAATTGGGTGTGGATAAATTTTCTTCTGTTCGGTCAGGGGGTCTTGTTTTGGCTTTCTGCCTCTTTGATCATTTCCCTGATAGTATCCAGTACCTCTTTTGATTTTGTCTCGACCTGCTGGGCAAGCCAGTCCCGTTCCAGTTTGAGTTGTTCTTCTGAGGCATGAAGTTTGAGCAGCGTTTCCTGCAGCTGTTTGTTTAATGCGTCGGAGCGTGCCTTTTCTTCTGCAAGCTGCGTGTACGCCTTTTCAAGTTGTACTATCTTTTCATTAAGCTCACCGTTTAGCTTTTGAAGCATCGAGTCCTTCCATTTGAGCTCCTGCTCGTGTTTTTCAAATTCGCGTATCTTCTCGTTTAGTAGGTTTGAAAGATCCTCGAGTAGTTTTTCTCGCTGGATTGATTTTAGCTTCCTGATCTCATCAGCAAATCCTAGTTTTTGCAGGTCTGCTTTTGTTATGTGGTTTTCGGAGCTGATTACACCAAAATTTTCAATACTTTTGCGTGCCTTGTTCAGCTGTGTAGGAGCATATTTTTCAGATTTTTTTGATTCACTTAGCAAACCGCAACAATCTTCTCCGGTCATAAAAAGACTATTAGATTGTGTTTGTTTGTTGCGAGCAAACAACGCAAACTAGGCTTGTTTTTGTGCTTTTCTGCCTTTTCTGTCAAAAAAGGCCTTTCTTGCGTATGCAAGGTACGTGGTATGGCCTATGCCGTAAAAGGAGTGCCTGGTTTTTCCTTCCCTTGCATCTATTGTACGTAGGATGTGCTCACTGCACTCAATGTCGGTAAACTCGTTTTCAACTAGCGAGCTCGTAAGTTTTTCAAGCTGATTCATTGTCGGACAGATCGCGACCAAAGCGCCACTGCCCTTTAGCATCTTGCGGACCTGTGGGACAACAGTCCATGGGTCACCCAGATCAACTATTGCCACATCGACATCATCTAGTGGCATTTTCTTGGCAGTCTTTATGTCTAGATTATTCATCGTCACGTACTTGAGCATCCCCGCACGCGCAATGTTTTTTTTAGCAATCTCCATGAATTTTGGTTCGACATCAAAGGTGTGTACGTGTCCGCGTGGCTTGACTATGCTCGCTAAAAATGTCGTCAGCGCACCGCTGCCTGTTCCTATCTCCAGAATGGTCTGACCGCTTTGCACACCAGCCCTTGCTGCAATGTAGCCAAGGTCCTTTGGATAAACAATCTGCGTTCCGTGCTGGCTTTTCATGACAAAGTCATGGATTGTTGGCTCTAAGAGGTAGACGTACTTGTCCTTGTTTGTGCGAATTCTTGAGCCATATTCTTTGCCGATTGCGTCTGCATGCCTTATGACACCAACATGTGTATGCAACGACTGGTCCTTTGAGATTTTGTTTAGCCACTTTTTTGAATCGTTATAAAAAAACAGCACATACGAGTTGTTCTTAATCTTGACCATTGATCTTGCGTTGGGCGGTATGCATAATAACCTATCTAGAATGTTTTTGCTTTTTGGAGTTTTCTTAGCGCGTCAAGATAATCTCGGATTTGTGCATGTGTAGGACTGAGGTCCTTTAGATTCTGGATGTTGACGTTAAGCTTTGCCAGTTCATCATAAATTGTCTTGTCTTCTATCGTATCAACTAAATCTTGAAGGCTGAATGGTTTTTGGAGCAGCTCGACAATTTGCTTTAGATTTTTTATCGAGTCCACAAGTGTTTCTTGCACATACGCAGACGCAAAGATTATTCTTTGTGATGGTACAAGACCCAAAATCTCCTTTGCTGCATCAAGGCCATTCATCTTTGGCATCGAGTAATCTAGCACGACAGCATCAAAGGTGCTTTCAGGATTTTGCGCATATTCCTTTGAATAAACCATAACGCATTCCTCGCCATCTCCTGCGGTGATGACCGTATGACCTCTGTCCGTAAGAACCGTCTTAAATTGAGAAAGCAGGTCAGGCTCGTCGTCTGCTATCAGTATTTTCATGTTTGTTTATCAGAGTATCCACAAATATAGCATTCGTTGCCTTATTGATGAATCAGGATTTCTCCCTTGTACACTTTGTGAATGGTCTCAATGACGCTGTCGATTTCGTATGGCTTGTAGATTATCGCCGAGGCGTTTAACGCCTTTAGCTTCTTTTCGGTATCATAGGTCAGATCAGCTGTGACCATGATCACCTTTGCTGCAGGATTGATTTTTTTGATATTCTCAAGGGCGTAAAATCCGTCATATTCTGGCATCATCACATCAAGCAAAACAATGTCTGGTTTGAACTTTTCATACAGCTCCACCGCTGTCTTGCCACTGTAACCCCGGCCCAGAACCGACATGTCCTTTATTTCTAAATACTCACAGAATACTTCGACCGTGTCAACGTCATCATCAATAACAATTACTTTTACCAAATTAATCACCACGTGATTTTGCATCCCAGCATTTTTGATGATACCACATCGTACCGTAAAGCACTGTTCCTTCCTTTATCTCAACAATGCAGCCGCAGAATTCGCACTTGGTACGCGCAACGTAGCTGGTAAACTGGGTCATGTGCTATGATTTTTTAAAAATAATTCGATATTATCCCTAGTTTGTTTAAAGTAAACAAACCTCGCTATACTACATTCGCACCGGTGTCTGTATGCCAATTAATGCCAGTGCTTTTTCTAGGCAAGACTTGAATGAATGTACGAGACACAGCCTCGCATTAAGCAGGGCTGCATCCCCAACAT
>CAZLSK010000015.1:13095-17442 GCA_964562075.1 uncultured Candidatus Nitrosotenuis sp. | reverse complement strand
AAATTCGAACGAAAAACTGAATTTTATTTGCGAAAATTTGACGAATTTGAAAAACACCTCAAAATAATTCATTTGGACGTGGACCCTGCAGAGATTGGCAAAAACCAAACAACGAGCGTAGCAGTGGTAGGTGATGTAAAGGCCTCCCTTAGAATATTTATCAAATTACTTATGCAGAAGGCGCTCAAAAAATCGGAGCACAACGTTTGGCTAAATCACGTACAGGAAATAAAGGAGTATTGGCGAGCAAACCTCAAGCTACATCCGGGTGAGCTATCGGCAGCAAGAATTTTGCGCAAGTTACGCGAAGTACTTCCCCACCAATCAATTGTAACAACCGAGGTAGGCCAGCACCAGATGTGGGCCTCACTTTTCTTTGATGTCATCCACCCAGGGACGTTCTTTAGCTCAACAGGACTTGGAACGATGGGTTGGGGCTTTCCGGCAGCGATAGGTGCCAAGGCAGCAAGACCTGATCTCCCAGTAGTGGACATTGCAGGCGATGGAAGCTTTAACATGACTGAAAACTCGCTTGCAACATCTGTTTTGGATAACTTGCCAGTAATCGTATTTTTGGTAAACAACTACACACTTGGCATGGTGGCCCAGTGGCAGAGGACATTTTATGACAGAAGGATGATTGGCGTTGACCAAAAACAGTGTCCAGACTATGTCAAGCTCGCAGAATCCTACGGCGCCCAAGGAATTCGAGTGGGAAATCTTGAGGAGCTTGGCAACGCAATCAAGGCAGGACTAAAAAGCGAAGTGGCAACAGTAATCGACATTCCAATAGACCCAGAAGAAGACGTCTTGCCATTTGTTGCGCCGGGGACATCGCTTAAGGACATGATATTACCATCGTAGTGATTGGACTTGGTTTGGGCAATTCTTTCATTGTTGGTTGAAAACAAGCCGGGAATCCTATTCAAGATTACACATCTCTTTAGGTCCAAGAACTTTAACATCGATTCTATCTCAGTTGGCGTGACGCAAAACCCCGAGTTTTCCAAGATGACAATTACCACAATAGGTGACGAAAGGCAAATTGATCAAATTGTAAAGCAACTTGACAAAATGATTGACACAATAGAGGTAAAGCGCCTTGACGACAAAAAAACCGTGTACAGGGAGTTGGTACTTTTTAGAGTCAAAATTTCAAAGGCGTCGGACAGCATGGAGATAAGCAACATCGCAAACGCATTTAGCGCAAGGATTCACGATGCAAGAAAGGACTCCGTCATGTTGGAGTTGACCTCGACTCCTGACCAGATAAACAACTTGCAGGAATTGTTAAAGCCGTACGAGATCTTAGATATTGCAAGGACCGGTGTAGCAGCATTACAGAGGGCTGAAAATTGAGAGTTAGAATTTTTGATACCACATTAAGGGACGGCGAGCAGACCCCAGGCGTTGCCTTGTCGCCAGAAAAAAAGCTCACCATTGCAAAAAAGCTTGACGATCTTGGAGTCGACGCAATAGAGGCGGGCTTTCCAGTAATATCAGAAGGAGAGCAGCAGGCAATCAAGCTGATAACAAAGGCGGACTTGCGTGCAGAGATCTGCGGTCTTGCAAGAACAAGCAAAAAAGACATCGATGCAGCAATCGACTGCGGTCTAAGCTACATCCACACATTTATTGCAACATCGGACATCCACCTCCAGTACAAGCTCAAGATGACAAGGGAGCAGGCACTTGAAAAGGCAATAGAAGCAGTAGAATACGGAAAATCGCACGGACTCCAAGTAGAGTTTTCTGCAGAGGATGCCACAAGGACCGATAGAGAGTTTCTCAAACGAGTCTTTTCCGCTATTGCAAAGGCAAAGGCAGACAGAATAGACATTCCAGACACTGTAGGTTATTCAACCCCGCAGTACATTGCAGAGATAACAAGAGACGCAATTGCTGCATCAAAGCTGCCTATCAGTGTCCACTGCCACAACGACTTTGGATTGGCAGTGGCAAACGCAATATCTGGAATTCAGGCAGGGGCGCAGTGCGCACATGTAACGATTAACGGAATTGGCGAGCGGGCAGGAAATGCATCACTTGAAGAGTTTGTCATGGCGCTTCAGTGCTTGCCTTTTGGACAAAAATGGGAAACTGGAATTAACACAAAGATGCTCTATGAGACATCAAGGTTTGTCTCAAACCTAGTAGGTATTGTGGTTCAGCCAAACAAGGCAATCGTTGGCGAAAACGCATTTGGACACGAGTCAGGCATTCACACGCACGGAATCTTGAACAACCCATTAACTTATGAGCCGATAAGCCCAGAGCTTGTGGGACGAACAAGGTGGTTGCAGGTAGGAAAACACGCAGGAATTCACGGCGTTTCTGCAATGCTTAAAGAATATGGAATACAGCCAAACGAATCACAGCTACGACAGATTCTAGAAAAGATAAAGACAATAGGTGATCAGGGAAAACAGGTAACCGACGTTGAGCTACTCTCCATTGCAAACGAAATACTTGAAGATCACGCAATAAAGCGAATTGCGCAGCTAACGGGATTTTCTGTCTCTACTGGAATTGGAAACATGCCGTATGCGTTTGTCAAAATAAACATAGATGGGACTGACTTTATTGGAACGGACTATGGCGTAGGACCTGTCGATGCGGCACTAAACGCAATTCAAAAAATCACAGGCGAGATTGCAAAGGTGCGAGTCAAAGAATACAAGCTTGACTCTATCTCAGGCGGCTCTGACGCACTCTGTGAGGTAACAATCAAAGTAGAAGACGCATATGGCAACATGGCATCTGCAAAATCAATTGGCGAAGACATTGTCATTACAAGCGTCCAGGCGGTAATGGATGGCATCAACAGAATAATGCTAAAAAAGACACTAAAACAAAAAAAGATCGGCAGCTAGCTGCCAAGTGCTACAATGTACAAGATTTCACTAATTACTGGCGATGGCATAGGGCCTGATCTTGCCGAGTCAGCTGTAGCAGTTCTTGAGACCATACATGACAAGCTTGACATCAAGTTTGAGATCCAAAAATTATTGGCAGGCGATGCCGCCCTTGCAAAGATTGGGAAAGCATTACCGGATGAAACTCTAGAATCAATAAAAAAATCGGATGCATGTATGAAGGCCCCCGTTGGCGAGTCAGCAGCTGACGTAATCGTAGTTTTGAGAAGAATACTTGACTTGTATGCAAACATTCGGCCTGCCAAGTCATACCCGCACATGCCTGCGCTAAAGGACAACATTGACTTGGTAATTGTTCGCGAAAACACAGAAGACCTCTACACCGGACAAGAGTTTGAGCTTGCAGATGCGGCAGTGGCGTTTAGGATAATCTCAGAAAAGGCATCAAAAAAGATTGCAAAATACGCCTTTGAGACGGCAAGGCAAAGAGCTGACAAAAAGAAGGTAACATGCGTCCACAAATCAAATGTCATGAGAAAGACAGATGGCCTTTTTGCCCGAGTTTGTGCCGGTGTTGCAAAAGAATATCCTGAAATCCAATTTGAGCAAATGTATGTCGACGCATGTGCAATGAATTTGATCCGAAGACCTGATGTCTTTGATGTGATAGTTACGACAAATCTTTTTGGCGACATTTTATCCGATGAGGCAGCCGAAGTCGTTGGGGGTCTCGGCATGGCACCTGCTGCAAACATTGGCGACAAATTTGCGCTCTTTGAGCCTGTCCACGGCGCTGCATTTGACATTGCAGGAAAAGGAATTGCAAATCCATCCTCGTTTATCTTGTCTGCAAAAATGATGCTAGAGTGGCTTGGCGCAAAACACGGAGACAAAAAATGCTTTGATGTTGCAAAAAAGCTAGAAGCGGCAGTCTATGGCGTTGTCAAAAAAGGAATCAAGACGCGCGACATTGGTGGCGACAAGACCACAAAAGAGTTTACAAAAGAAATTGTTTCTTTGCTACGCTAGACATCAGAGGCGGGCGGATTCATGGACCAAAAAAACAACATCAAACCGATTGGGATCATACAAACTATGGCAGTAATTACAAAAATCATATAGTACCCGGAGTGGAGGCCAGGAATTAAGGGGCCAGGAAATACAGCATAAATCCATATGAATGCAACAAAGCCACAAATTATCTTGTTTCGCTTAAGCAGCGTCTTCCAGCCAAGCTTTGCCTTGTTGATGTAGCATTTTTTGCAGCGAGTCTTGTCGTCAGTCATGCACAGGGTGCAGACGTGTTTTTGGCAAAAATAGCATTTTCTGTCGCCAAACTTGGAATCGCAAAACTCGCAGACAGGCAATGATTACTTTAGTGAATTTTTGGATTTACCCTTTACGGTTTTAGTCGTTCTGGGTCGCGTGGATACAGGACAACTTCGCGAACGTTGTCGATTCCAACAATTAC
>CAZLSK010000015.1:0-13085 GCA_964562075.1 uncultured Candidatus Nitrosotenuis sp. | reverse complement strand
AATTACCGTCATTAGCCTTTCAAGGCCAAGTCCCCAACCAGAGTGTGGAGGCATACCCCACTCAAAGGAGCGGAGGTGGTCCTCAAAGCTTGTCGGATCGAGCCCTTGCTCAGCAATCCTGCTTTTCAGTCTCGCTGGGTCGTGCAGTCTTCTGCCACCGGATGATAGCTCCAAGTATCCATACTGCAGATCAAACGACCTTGAGATTTTTGGGTCATCGTCTTTTTCATGAATGTAAAAAGGCTTTAGGCTCATTGGCCAGTCAATCAAAAAGAAAAAGCCCGAATGATTTGTCCCAATTATTTTTAGGTGCGAATCAAGCAAATCGTCTCCAAAGCCGAGCTTAACTCCTGCACTTGCAAGTTCATCTAGTGCCTGCTTGTACGTTATTTTATCAAATGGTCGCTTTGGTACCTCAAAACTTCGCTCAAGTGTTTGCAGCTCTTCTTTGCAGTTTTCCAAGACATCTTTGAATACAGTTACAACCAGTTCTTCTAAAACTTCCATCACATCGGTATAATCCATAAAGGCTGCCTCAATGTCGACGCTTGTAAACTCTGTCAAGTGTCGACCAGTGTGGGATTTTTCTGCTCGATAAAACGACGCAATCTCAAAAACTCGCTCCAGACCAATTGTCAGCTGTTCTTTGTACAGTTGAGGCGACTGGGCAAGGTACGCCTTTTTTCCAAAATACTCTAACGAAAAAAGATTTGCACCACCCTCGCTTGCACTCCCAATTATCTTTGGAGTGGTAATCTCGATGAATCGCTTTTGAGCTAATGTTTTTCTTAGTGACGCCAAGACATGATGTCTTATCTTAAAAATTGCAGCTACTCGCTGGTTTCTAAGGTCGAGGGCGCGTGCATTCAGTCTGTTGTCTATGTTGCTCTCAAGCCTTCCGATTGGATCGATTGGGAGTGGGTGTACTGCCTTTGTTAGAATTTCTATTCTTTCTGCCTTTATCTCGAACTTAAAATCGCGAGCCTTTGTGCTTTGAATGGTGCCTGCAACTAGAACAACACTTTGTCTTGTTGTATCTTCTGGCAACGAGTCTTCGTCTTTGACAATAGCTTGAGCGCGTCCCGTAACATCGCGGACGGTAAGAAATGTCAGCTTGCCTAGTTTTCGGAGGTCTTCAATCCAGCCACCAATTACAATTTTTTGCCCCTCCATATCAAAGGACAGCTCGTCGATTTGGTGCGTCTTTGTAATCATCTTGACTTCCCTTCCTCGAATTCTATTACTACATCAAGCTGGCGTAACTGTTTTACAATGTTTTCAACCTTTTTGATGTCGATTGGGAATTTAGGTGTCCACCTGCCAGAAACAACAACCTTGGTTTTTTGAATTCCACCTGGAACCCAGACCATGTTTATTGAGAGAATTTTGATTGGGAAAAACAAATCCTCGATAAACTTTCTGTCATTTGCCTCAGATTCCACAAGCCAAACCTTGCCTGGAAACTCGCCTTGGAGCGTCCTGTAAAGCGTTCTGCTCTGCCTGATTGTCTCAATATCGATTCTGGACAAGTAAAGAATGAACTGACCGGCTACCTCTTTGCATGAAAATAAGCAAAACTTGTCGATATCGGAATTTGTCTTTGCAAGCCTCGCAATCTTAATTGAGGCGTCAACGTCAGTCTTGGTAAGCTGACCAGACTCGAGTTTTGCCTCACACTGAGGACACAAGACCGCATTTTTTGCATCAAAACTACAAATTGGAACTTGCAAGCAAATCGTCTTCGCAACAAAAAGAAGTTAAATGTATCTCTTTGTGAAAATATCTGGAGTCTGATCGGATAGTGGAATTTTTAGTCGTAGATGACCTGACTACTCACTATGTAACAGACAAAGGTCCAGTTGCTGCGGTACAAAATGTAAGCTTTTCAATCAAAGAAGGAGAATCAATTGGAATTGCAGGCGAAAGCGCCTGTGGAAAAAGCACACTTGGTCTTTCGCTGATGCGAACAGTACTTGGTGGAAAAATAATCTCCGGAAAAATTTTACTTGATGGCCAATCACTACTTGATCTTTCCGAGGAAGAGTTTGGCAGGAATTACCGCTGGAAAAAGATCTCAATGGTGTTTCAGGGTGCAATGAACTCACTTGATCCTGTCTACGCAATACACCAACAGTTCTTAGATGTTCTAAGGCAGCACAACTACAAAGTAGACCACAACGAAACGATAAAGTTGGCTCTTCGTTCGGTAGGCCTAAGCGAGGACGTGCTAAAAAAATATCCACACGAACTAAGTGGTGGAATGAAACAGCGAGTAGTCATCGCGATGGCACTCTTGCTAAAACCCAGGCTGGTCATTGCAGACGAACCCACTACTGCGCTAGATGTTTTGGTACAATCACAGATTCTGAACTTATTCAAAGAGCTAAAAAAACAAGGTGTCTCATTTATGCTCATCTCCCATGATCTCTCGACCATATCGGAGGTGTGCGAAAAAATAGGAATAATGTATGGCGGAAAAATGGTAGAGTTTGGCAGCTCTGCTGAAATCTTTCAAAATCCAAAACACCCTTACACTCAAGCACTAATCAAGTCGATTCCAAAGCTAAAAGATACTACAAAACCAAAATTTATCCCAGGTAATCCACCACCACTGATAAACCCAAGACCTCAGTGCAGATTCATTGACAGGTGCCCTGAGGCAATGGACAAGTGCAAAAAGGATCCCCCTACAATAAAAACAGAGTCCGGATACGTTCTTTGCTGGCTCTATGAGTAACCCCTTACAATTGGAAGACACGAATCAATAATTCTTAGGATCTCGGAGCGAACGACTTTTTTGTCTATTGAGACCCAAACCCGGTTTCTTTTTATTGCAAACGAAATGGTCTGAACTTTTTCTCTCTCCTCCCAGACAAACTGTATCGACCCAAGTCTTCTGTCAAACTTGCTTTCCATGTCCGTCTTGATTGCAATGTGAGAAAACTGGTTTTTCGTATGCTTGGCATCCAAAAGGGGCCTGAGGCCCTGTCTTCGTTTGTAAGCAAGCAATTTGCCATTTCTTCCAATGATTCCAACAAACCTGATGTATGGACTAATCAATGAAATCCTAGAGCAGATATCACCAAATTCCTTTTTTTCCATTTGTGGTCTCTTTCAAATATTCGTATTTTAATTTCGTGGTGGAAGATTCAGCTTTGAATTTTTATTCGGGTAACCGCTTAGCCTTATAATCTACAGCAGGACTTGACATTTGTGGACGTCACAGACATCTTTCCCTTTGAGGACCAGCTTGGCTACCTTGGTCTTGCGCTTGTGAGTTTTTTTGGTTCCCTTATTCCGTTTGTACCGCTTCCATCATTCATTCTTTTAGCCACAATGTCTGCAGGCGAGAAATTCAACATACACTATCTAGCCTTGATTGTGGCCATAACCTCAACTATGGCAAAACAGATAATATTTCTTGCAAGCTATGGTGGAGGGAGAATTATTACAGAAAAGACACGAAAAAGAATGAAACCATTTGAGAGACTGGTAAAAAGATACGGTGCAGCAGCTGCCTTTGTTGCAGCCGCAACACCAATCCCAGACGATCTAATTTACGTGCCACTTGGGTTGGCAAAATACAATCCTTTGCGGTTTTTTGTATCAACGTTGCTTGGCAAGCTTGTTCTAAGTTATGTGATTGCACTTCTATCGCACTTCTTTGGAATGTCATACGTTGAGCCGTTTTTGGAAAACGTCGAGGATCCGACGATAGTATATGTTGGTTTGGCAGTCTTTATTGGACTTACTGGCATGGCAATCTTTTTACTTTTACGACTAGACTGGGAAAAAATTCTTGGCAGGTTTGCACCTTGGACTGTCCAAAAGGATGATGAGAAAGATTAGATCTCAATTTTAAAATTCCATAGCTTGTTGGTTCCCTGTCTTATTCCAATTCTTGGGCTAGCAATTATTTTTTGATTAACTTTGATTCCATCGGCAATGTAAAGGTGTGGAGAGGTAACAAGGTCAACTCCATAATGATTCTTTGTAATGCCTAGTGCCATCGTTAGTTTTGCAGGACCGTTTGTCAAAATGGCAACATCGTTTGTCTTTCTGTTCCTCATCATGACTTCGATTCCATCTTTTGGTCTTAAAGAGCGAATAAGGACTGCGCCGGCTTTGCGTGTTTTACTTTTTGCAACGGCGTTTACACAATAATGCATTCCATATGTAAAATACACATAGGCATGCCCTACCTCTCCAAACATTGCCTGGTTTCTCTCAGTCATGTCTTTGTAGGCGTGGCTTGCAGGATCGTCCGACTGCCGGTAGGCTTCAGTCTCTGTAATTATGCCTGAAACGATATTTTTACCAATTCTTCGAATCAGTACCTTGCCAAGCAAATCCTTGGCAACTTGGACTGTGTCACGTGCGTAAAACTCCCTTGAGAGCCTAGAGTTGTCCATTTTTTATCTCCTCTAGGGCCTTTGCCAATGCAGCAATGTCTTGATCCATTAGTTGTATGAGCTCCTGATTGTAGATTGTTGCTGCAGGATGGAAGGTGAGAAAAAACATTCTGCCATCCTTTTTAATTATTTTCCCACGGTTTTTTGTAATCTCACCCTGTCCCAAAATCGAGCTGCATGCGGTATTACCCATAACACAAATAATTTTTGGATTTATTATTTGAATTTCTTTTTCCAAATACTCTTTACATTTTAATCGCTCCTCGTCTGTGGGAACTCGATTGTTTGGGGGTCTACACTTTACTACGTTGGTTATGTAGACTGATTCTCGTATGATGCCGTTTTTTTCAAGCATTTCCGTTAATTTTTTTCCTGCAGCCCCGACAAATGGCTCACCCCTTAGATCCTCAGTTCTTCCCGGGGCTTCGCCCACAAACATGATTTTTGCATTTGGGCTTCCTTTCCCTGGAACGGCGTTTGTTCTGGTTTTGCACAAATCACATTTTGTGCATGATACGACCTGTTTTCTAATCTCTTCTAATTCTGTCATTTTTTACGAGTTGACACTTTTTACCGTTGCAACACCACGGATGGATGGCCCGCCATTTCCCATCTTCATTTGTTGCATTGGATCCCCTTTCCCACAATTAGTAATCGGCCTTACTGTAAAATCCTTCCCACATGCATCAACAGATCTAAAAAATTCTGGAGCTGTACCAACTACAATAACATCCCTTAACAAATCCTTGATCTCGCCGTTTTCAATTCTGTTTGCATATTGGCATGATATGCTCCAGTTGTATCTTTTCATATCAATTGATGGCACCTTCATGTTTGAAACAAGGTATCCGTGCTTTACGTCCTTTATCATCTCGCATGGATCCCAGTCGCCTTTTTCTATGCAGGTACATGCCATTCGAATTAATGGCATAAAGGCATAAGAGGTAGCGCGCATGCTTGCATTTGGCTTCAAGCCAAAAACGCTTGCCGTTTCACGGCTATGCATGTGATTTACAAGCCTTCCTTCTTGCACTAGGTGCTTTCTTTGCGATTTGGTGCCCTCATCATCATACTCAAACCAGCCAAGGCTTCCCTCTATTGTCGGATCGTCGATGACATTGAGATTTTCTGAGCCAATCTGTTTTCCCAACATGCCAGCCCACCATGCACCTCCTGCCCACGCCATCTCTTTTCCTAAAACTCTGTCGGCCTCAGATGGGTGACCTAAGATCTCATGTGTCAAGAGCGCAACAAAATCTGGATTCATAACTACAGTGGCTTTTTCTTCCTTTGCAGTCTTTGCCTCAACAAGCTCTGAAGTCTTTTTGGCTATCTCCTTTGCAACCAAATAGATGTCTGTCTCGTCTGTTATTTTTTCCAATCCTCCCCTCCCTCCCTCCGTAGTGTTTATTGACTGGGTTATTCCAGAGCTGCGTGCCGTTACGACAAGATCGACTACGAGATCAGCAAAGTCTTGTTGAATTTTTGCTCCATCGCTACTAACAAAATGTTTTGTAGTAGTGACATTTGATGCAGCAACTGTACTTTTTGAAATTTTGTCAACACCTCTGATGATTTTATCGCAATCAAATGCAATTTCGACAAGATCGTCAATGTCAACTTGCTTTTTTGCTTTGTAGTTGATTTTTTTTTGGCTAACTGGGATTTCAGCAAGCTTGATCTTTTCTTTCTTGTATGCTGCATAATGTTTTGCGGATCTTATTGCACAAGTTATTCCCTCTTCTAATTTGGTAAGATCTGAGGTTGAATAAAACCCCCAAGCGCCATCGCACAAAACCCTGATTCCAACTCCCTTTTCATGTTTTGTAACCAAATTCTCAAGCTGGCCGTCTTCTATGACCAGGGCCTGCCTCTCAATGACTTCGGCCCTTGCGTCGCAATAGGTACAGCCGTGCTTTTGAGCAAGTTTTACTGCTTTTTGAGCGTCCTCTAACATTTACTCTTGCTGCTTTATAGCGCTCTAAATGGTTAATTGTTGCCAGAGATCACAGGCATCGTATAGAAGAACTCGTCTTCAAAACCATCGTCGGTTCTTCCTTGTTTGCGCAAGGCGGCAAAATACTCGTTACACATAGAATAAAACTCGGTGTTCTTTGTGGTTGACTCTTCCATAAAAAACACTACTCTAGTCAGGTTATCTGAGGCAATGTGAGCCCAATTTGCACAAGGTGTGTGATTTCTTTGAGTCAGTGCAGCTTAGTGTTTTGGAAGAGAAAATGTAACGATGGTGCCACTTTGTGGAGTGCTTTGCATGCTTATCTTTCCGCCGTGCGCTTCGACAATTCCCTTGCAGATTGACAGTCCAAGGCCGCTGCCTCCCTTTTCTCGTGTTAGTGATGCATCTACCTGATAAAACTTGGTAAACAGCTTGGTCTGCTTTTCGTAGGGGATGCCGACTCCGTTGTCGTGCACCATTATTTTCACATCGTTCTGATCCTCCAAGGAATAAATCCTGATGAGGCCCTCTGAGGATTTTATTGCCTTTATGCTGTTTTTTATGAGGTTGGTCAGCACCTGTGCTATCCTGTCAGTGTCGTGTGGCACAACAAGGTCCTTGTCCACATCGTTTACCAGCTTGATTTTGCTCTCAGTGATTTCCGGCTGTAGGATTTGCACCGATTTTGCCACCGTGTCGTGGATTTTTGTTGTCTCTTTTTTCATCCTCAGCTGACCCAGCTCAAGTTTTTGGACATCCAAAAGGTCTGAAATAAGTTGCAAAAGTGATGAAGCACTTGATTTAATGATTGAGATCCTTTCGCGTTGTTTGTCTGTTAGGTTCCCAAGATATCCACTAAGCAAAATGTCAGCATAGCCTTGAATCGGTACTAAGGGAGTCTTTAGCTCATGGGTAATCATTGCAAGAAACTCGTCCTTTGCAACATCGGTTGCTCTTGCCTCTTCTTCTTTGATTTTGATAGTCTCAGACATTGTGTTAAAGCTTGAGGCAAGCTCACCTATCTCGTCGCTTGCCTTGTACTCGATTTTCTCGCCGTAAATTCCTTCCTTGACTCGCGAAAGGGCCTTTGTAATCATGTCTAGTGGCCGCAGTGACTTTCTGATAACGAAGAGAACTATGACAAAAATGGCAACGTCTATTCCAATAATTGACTCGGTAACAAGCTGGCCCTGATTGCGTTTTTCCGTCGTCTTTTCATTCCACATATCAACAAGATCATCAATTGATTCTAGAAGTGGTTGTCTGTGGCTGTTTAAAGTTGCATAAGTGCTACCAAACTCTTCTGAATACAAAGACTTTGTCTCAAGTGTCTTTACCCTTAATTCCACCGACTCCCATAGTATGTCAAGCTGATCTAATGATTCCGAGTTCTCCCTTGGTATTGGCTGCAGTGATTCCGCCTTTACTTGAAACGCCGCTAAATCAAGGTCATCAAGTGGCAAACCAAGAAGTTTTCTTATTCCGACATCAAACGACAGTCTGGCATTATGCAAGTTCTCTTTTGTACCATTTTCTTGTCCAATTGAAACCAGAAGGGCGTTCTGTCCTATTGTTTTTGCCGTCTCTTGTAGCTCATGTGCAATTTCTTTGTGTCTGTTATAGTTTCTATCGAGCACCTCCAAATCTCTAACCAGCGAATCCGTAGTTAGAATCATCTCGGTGTTTTTTTCAAGTACATAATTTAGGGCGTTTACCACCTCTCTATCGTAAATTCCAGTGGCCTCAATTTGTGACGCAGCAGTTCTGTACAAGCTCCAATTCCTAAAGACTGCATCATACTCTGACAAAAGCGGTTCGGGTATTGGGGCAACCTGTTGTCCCCTTATTGCGCCACCGTTTTTTAGCGTTCCAAGTATGTTGTCAAAGTCTTTGATCTCTTGTTGCATCTGCAGCTGCCCTTGCTCATTTCCACTTGCAATAGAGCTTGCCAGGCTTGCAATGGTCTCAACTTTTGTCTTAAGGTCACCCGCACGAAGAATTGAATATGCCTCGCTGGTAAAAGTGACTTGGGTGCTATACAGCACAAAGACGTTAAAAACTGCGACCGCAATCAAAACTCCGACTAGGTAGTACGTTTTATTGATAATCTTCAATTTTAGCTAACTTCTCTTTGATATAGTATAAAAATCTCGATCAAAATAATGTTAGTAATTGTCTGAGGAATTCTTACGGGTAGCAAGAAAGGAGGTGTCTTATGACATTGCCGAGATTGGTAATTTGCTAAAAAACTGCCAAAACGATGATGATCTTTTTAAAAATGCGACAGACATTGAAAAACGCATTCACAAACTGAAGGGTCTTGCCCCCATGATGGGCCAAGAGCAAATAGGCCAGATAGCGGCTCTGGTAGACAAACTCCTCAAGGCTGTCATTGCAGGCAAGCCAGTCTCTGGAATTTATGATACAATAAAAGACTCTTACGACTTTATGCAGAATTCTATGAATGATGTGTCGACTGATTTTGCCTCACTACAAAGTCGAATAGAAAAAAATCATGGGTCACTTCTTCACAAATAGAAATTTTCATAAGATATGACACAATTGAGTTGTTAGTATGGCACGAGTAATGGTTGCAGACGATTCTGACGCCATCCGGTTGGTTCTACAGGACATTTTAACAATTGGAAAACACGAAATCGTTGCTGAGGCAACAAATGGAGCGGAAGCAGTTGAAAAGTTCTCTGAGGCAAACCCCGACATATTGTTACTCGACCTAGCCATGCCAAAAAAGGACGGACTCACAGTTGTAAAAGAGATAATGGCAAAACACAAGAATGCAAAGATAATTCTTATCACCGCAAGCGATAACCAAAGCATAATCAATGAATGCCTCAAGGCTGGTGCGTCGGCCATCATCTCAAAGCCGTTTGATTTTGATTATGTCTTAAAATTAATTGAAGACACTCTAAAGTGATTGTTTTAGTGAGGTATAGCCAGCACTTGATAAAAGCTTGGCATGCTCCAAAGTAAATTTGTCGTTGCACTTTAAACACAAATAGTTCGTTAAAATCTCTGAAAAGATTTCGCCACAATCGTTACAGGCATACATGTTGTCTTGGACTCGATAGTCAACTCCAAATACTTTGATGGCGTGGTGGCATTTAGGACACTTGTCATCGGTATATGTGGACGAAGAAGACACGTTACCGCACTTATAGTGCTCAATTATTTTATCTTGCTTAAAATTAGTTCCCTTGCATTTTGGACAATGAAATGTCTGGGTAATACGAACAGAGTTGCAGCGTGGGCAGCCAACCTCCTTTATGTCATTTATTTGCATTATTTTTTTGTCAGAAATCAATCGCTGGATTTGTGGCAGAATTTCAGAATCTTTCTTATTCAAATGCTGTGAAATTCGTGAAAGGCTGATCTGAGTTGCACTTGATACTATCTTCTCAATTGTCTTGATTGTCTCTTCATCAACTGACTGGGCCTCTTCGAGGCGAAGAGTTTCAATTATTTCCTTTATCTTTTCCAGCCTGATTGGCTTGCCTAGGTACTGATACGCGCCCTGTGCAATTACGTCTTTGATCGTGTCTTCGGTTTTTTCCCTTGCAGTCTCAATTATCACTTTGACGTCTGGTCTTATGCTAATCATCTGTGTTAAAATGGAAAATGCATTCATATCAGGTAGGTTGTAATCAAGAAATACGAGTGGAACGCTGCCTGATTCTATTAGTCCTTTAAAGGCATCGATTCCTGTCTTGCCGTCTTGGCAATGATGAATTTTTTTGAGACCAAGTTTATTCAAAAACTCTTTTAACAGCAATCCAATTGCAGGGCTGTCCTCAATGATTAAAACATCCCTTTCCTCAATGGCTGACAACACATTTTCATCTTTTTACCTACTATGAAAAGTTTAGTTCGATTCTACTTTAGTTATGATTAAAAGTGCGGCAATAACCTTGTAGTCATGTCAAAAGTAGTGGCAGATACTAGCGCAATTATCAGCGGCTATCTCACAAAGCAGCTTGAATCAAAGACACTGCAGGGAGTGGAATTAATCATCCCAGTCGCTGCACTGGATGAGCTGCAAGCTCAAGCATCACAGGGAAAAGAGCAGGGCTTTGTGGGGCTTGAGGAGATAAAAAAAATCCACAAACTCTGCCAAGAAAATGGCATAAAATTGGAGTTTGTTGGTCAGAGGCCAAGCCTAGATGATATTAGGCTTGCAAGCCACGGTAGAATAGATGCGATAATTAAAGACATTGCAAAACAAAACGCCGCAATCCTTTACACTGCAGATTATGTGCAAGGCTTAACCGCAGAAGCGGAGGGAATTACAGTATCATTTCAAAAATCAGAAAAACCGCCGACGAGCTTGGAGTTTTTGCGGTTTTTTGATCAAAACACAATGAGTGTGCACCTAAAGGAAGGGAATCCGCCATTTGCAAAAAGAGGAAGACCTGGCGCCTTTCAGCTAGTCAAAATAGAAGACAATGTTCTGAGTGGACAATATCTTGAGCTCATCACAACGCAAATTCTGGAGGCGACAAAGCTTTCAAATGTGGGCGCAATTGAGATCTCAAAGCCTGGCGCACTTGTTGTACAATACGGCGATTACCGAATTGCCATCACAAGACCGCCGTTTTCAGAAACGCACGAGATAACGCTAGTCCACCCGATCGTAAAAATGACGCTTGACCAGTACACCGTTTCAAGCAAGCTAATGAAGAGGTTTTCTGAGCAGGCAGAGGGAATAATAATTTCTGGCCCTCCTGGCTCTGGAAAAAGTACCCTTGCCTCAAGCCTTGCAAATTTTTACGCAAAACAAGGAAACATTGTAAAAACATTCGAGTCGCCACGCGATCTTCAGGTGGACGACCAAATAACCCAGTACACAAGACTTGATGGCAGCTTTGAAAATTCCGCAGACATTTTGCTTCTTGTCAGGCCCGATTACACAATATTTGATGAGGTCAGACAGCTGCAGGACTTTAGGGTTTTTGCAGACCTAAGACTTGCAGGGGTTGGGATGGTTGGTGTAATACATGCCAACATGCCACTTGATGCAATACAGCGTTTCATTGGAAAAATTGAACTTGGTATGATCCCAAGCGTGATTGATACGGTGGTCTTTGTAAAGGATGGTGCCATCTCCAAAGTCTATGATCTGGAGCTCAAAGTAAAGGTGCCCTCCGGCATGGTCGAGCAGGACCTGGCGCGACCGGTAATTGAGATTCGTGACTTTGAGCAAGGAATACTGGAGTATGAGATCTATACCTTTGGTGAAGAAAACGTAATAGTTCCAGTCTCGCAAGCCGAGACCACAAAATCCGGAGTACAAATGCTTGCCTCAGAAAAAATCAAAGAAACGATTCGCAGATTTGACCCAAATCCACAAATCGAGTTTCTATCTGAGAATAATATCAAAATCAAAGTCAGAAAGGACTCGATTCCATCTCTAATTGGAAAAGGTGGTTCTACAATCAACGATCTGGAAAAAATCTTGCACGTCCACATAGACGTGGAGCCAAAGAGTTTTGACGAATCCGATTACTCTGCACAAACACAGAGTGTGCATTTTGATTTTTCAGAATCAAAAAACTCACTTTTGTTTGCTGTCGACAAAAGGCTCAGTGGCATGTTTGCAGAAATTTACGTCAAGGGGCAGTATCTTGTAACGACGAGGGTGGCAAGGCATGGCAAAATAAAGATCTCAAAGCGCACAGATGCTGGTAAAAGCCTGACGCGGTCGGCCTTTTCAAAAAAAGACATCGAGATATTTGTCAGGGAGTCTTGAATCCTTCCAAAAACTCTGGGTTTGACTTCAAATAAGTGATAAATTTTCTAAGCTGTCTAATCGTCTTTGGGTTGAGGTGGTGCTCGATTCCCTCGGCGTCTTGGTTTGCGGTCTCGTGCTCTATTCCGAGTATCTCAAAAAACTCTAAGAGAATACCGTGTTTTTGCCTAATTGCGTCTGCAAGACTGTTCCCTTTTGGAGTGAGATTAATTCCGCGATACTTTTCATATCTGAGATAGCCGTTTTCATCAAGTCTTTGCAGCATCTTTGTGACACTTGGGGCACTGACATTCATGTATCGTGACACATCAAGTGTTGTGGCATATCCTTTTAGCTCCACAAGTTCTGCAATTACCTCGAGATAGTCTTCTATTCTGGCCATTTTCGACTTGGCAGATTTGTGGGCTGCCTTGATGGATTCTAACCTGCTTTCAGACTTTTTTTTCAAATTAGTTTGTTAAAGTAGACGTGGCTTATATTCTAGTCTGAAATTTGTTGCGTGGATTTTTGTAATCTGATCTTGACCTTCCAGTGATTGATCTTTTGGTTTTGCACTTAACTAATTACACCCAGATTGAGGTCGGTATGGATGAGTATGAGCACCAACTGCGAAAGTTGAAATTGGTATCGGACTCTGTCAAAAGGAGGGCAAGTCTTTATTCTAAAATTTCTGAAATTGATGATAAAAGAACTGCAAAATCGATGACAGCACTGCGAAAGGCACCCGATCCAGGAGGAAAGATGCAAAAAATTGGCTTTATCATATTTTGGATTCCAGAACCTACTGGAATCTCAAACGCAATTGGTGCACCGATGATACTGGCTGGCAAGTTTCTTGAAAAAAAGTACAACGGCGCAACACTAAATGACATAAGCAAGGGCACAAAGGCAAACCTGCAGACGATCTCACACTTTAAAGATTCAGTCTTTTGAGATGCATTTGGTTTTTAAA
>CAZLSK010000014.1:0-18122 GCA_964562075.1 uncultured Candidatus Nitrosotenuis sp. | reverse complement strand
TATCAAAAATTGAAAAACTGGAAGAAGCAAGCAAACATCCAGATCTTGGCCCATTAGGAGATGGCTTGATCACATTGATGGATCAAAAGCTTTCTGCCCTAGATAAGAGACTAGGTGAGATCTCTTCAAAGATCTCCATGGCACAGACGCAGATTGAAAAGCCGGAGATCAAAAAAGAAGAACCAAAGAGGGTTGAAGTAAAACAAGTTATTGAAAAGCCAGCTGAAAAACCAGAAATTGCTAGTCCGCAAAATATCGAAGAGCTAATCAAATCATTTGCCAAACCAGCCAAGAAATTTGAATTAACTACACTCACAGAAATTCCAACAAATGTTTCTGTTGTTCCGCCAATTGAGATAAAACCGACGATTCAACCACAAGCTCAGATAGCCGCTCCAGTTCAACCGCAGAATCAACAAGTAGAGATTGTACAGCATCAGCTTACACAACCAGAGCCACCAAAACAACAAGTCAGTGAGCCTGAAATCAAAGAGGTCATTCAGCCGCAGATAAAACAGCAGTCAGTCCTAACAGAACCAATTGACATTGAAAAACAGATAAAATCAGAACCGCCAAAGCTTGAATTCAAGGATTTTGAATCAAAGCCAGAACCAGAAAAGAAGAAGCCGAAGGTAAACATCCCCGAGCCTGAGGAGATTGAAGACGATGAAGATGATTTAGATTCGATTAAACGCGAAATAATGAAGACGTTATCAAAGCTAGAGCAAGCTGAGGTTGAATAATTGTCATTTGATGATGCCATTTCGGCATTGTCTAAAGATGCGCTAAAATTTGTAAAAGATAACTCTGTGCTTGGTCTAGGCAGTGGCCGGGCTGCTACTGCATTTGTCAAGGCGCTGGGTGAATATGTCAAAGAAGAAGGGCTATCTGTCAAAGCAGTACCAACATCATTACAGATCAAACTTGTGGCCGAGCAGAGTGGCATTCACATAATTGATGCCGGTCAAGTTCAGAGAGTTGATACCGTTTTTGATGGCGCGGACCAAATTGATTTACAAAGAAATCTGATAAAGGGGGGTGGGGGTGCTTTACTGCGAGAAAACATTCTGATTTCTTCTGCAAAGAAGGTCATCATCATGGCAGATGCTACAAAATTTGTAAAACATTTCAACAGAACCGTTCCCGTTGAGGTCCACCCCTTTGCAAGAAACATGGCTAAAAAGTTCTTAGAAAAACTCGGCAGCAAACCAGATCTTCGAACTATTGATCGTGGATACCCCTTCATCACAGAGAATGGCAACATAATTTATGATTGTGATTTTGGTGTCATTAAAGCCCCAAGACCCTTGGCACAAAAAATAAAACAGATTGCAGGTGTAGTAGAGGTCGGAATCTTTACTCGAAAGCCAGACGTAATTTACAAGGCAAAAGAAAACGGTCGTTTTGAAATTTTATCTTAAATCGTTCGTTTTACCAGTCTTCCGTATCCCGGCTTGCCTACAACTTGCATGTTTTCGCTAACAAGATTGCCCCGAACAAGCGTTGTAATTGGCCAGCCTTTGAGGCTCCAGCCCTCATAAACTACATAGTCTGAGAATGCTCCAAAATGTTCGACAGCCACCTTTTGCTCTTTTTTTAGATCAATTAGTGTTATATCGGCATCAGCGCCTTTTTGAATTGCACCCTTTTGTGGATAGAGCCCAAAGATTTTTGCTGCATTCAGGCTCGTCAGCTCAGCAAGTTGAACAAGGTTAATTCGGTTCTTGTTTACTCCCTCCGATAACAAAATTGGCAGCAGTGTCCCAATTCCAGGAAATCCGGCAAGGGAGGACCAGACATCCTCTCCAATTTTGAGCTTTAGTCTGTTGGCTACATGATCCGTACCTATTGTGTCTATGTGTTTTTGTGAGACTGCCTTCCAAATCTCTTGTATGTCAGCAGAGCTTCTGATTGGGGGCATTACCTTTGCCAAGTATCCTTTTTGTTTTTCATAAGAAAGTGTTAGATAATGAGGGCATGTCTCTACGAAGATTTTTGTCCCCTTTTTTCTTTCGTCTTGTATTGTAGAAATTGCAGCAGCCGATCCAATGTGGACAAAATAGATTGTCGTTCCAAACTCGCGCGCAATTTCTGAAATTTTTTTAATGCTCTTTACTTCCGAGTCTGGTGGCCTGCTTTCTGACCAAGCAGCCAAGCCATCCTGTTTGTTTTGTTTTGCTTTTTTTATTCCGCATTCACACATTTGATAGTCTTCTGCATGAACCAGAACTGGACATCCAAGCTTAACTGCATTTGAGAGTACTTTTCTAATCGTACTTGTTTCGAGTTGTACTTGTGACTCAAACAATTGTGTTGCGCCTGGATCCATATCCATATAGACGTGGCCAATTTCTCCCCCAAGATTCATGTACAGTTTGAATGATGTTACCCCATTTTCTACGCAGAACTTCATTTCATCTGCCTGTTTTTCATCAAAAATTGTAGCGTGAATGGCGTAATCTACGTAATGTGAGACAGTGGATGCCGTCAGTTGTGCCTGTAGGTGCGTCTTGTATGAGCGCCCAAGTCGCAGCATCCTCATCATGGTTGTGACGCCACCAAGAGAAGCCGCATGAGACTCGGTTTTTGCAGCTTCTTCAATTGGTGAGTAAACACCATAGTGAACATGGGTATCGATCAATCCTGGAATTGCAATGAGGCCTTTTGCTTGGATTTTTTTGTCACATTGCGGGATGTCAGTTGTAAAATCAATGATTCGCCCGTCGTTGATTACAATATTTCTCTCAAGCAGTCCCTTTGGCGTTATTACATGAGAATCAATAACCACCGAATCGACAGTCAACTATACTGATTGAAAAAATCCTGCTATTATGCTTTGATAGCTTACCAGCTTTGTCTATATTTGAGTTGTTTTGCTGAAAGTTTGTCGATTTGTACATTCATTGAGTCTAGTGCATCCAGTGCTACTTGGTCATCAATTTCTTTTGGAACTGTGTAGATTTGGTTTTGCATTTTTTTGTGGTTTTTTAGAATGTACAAAATAGAATAAAGTTGATTTGAAAATGACATCGCCATGACCTCTGGTGGATGTCCCTCTGAGGCGATGAGGTTTGCTACACGCCCTTTGCTCACAAGGTAGATTTTTTTTCCATTTGGCAAAATACATTCATCAAGATTCGGCCTTACCTCTCTTACAGATCTTGATTCTTCTAAGAGGAATTTTGTGTCAATTTCCACATCAAAGTGTCCTACGTTTCCGACAATTACGCCGCTTTTCATTAAGAGAAGATGTTCTTTTCTGATCACATCTGTCATACCGGTACAGGTGATGAAGATATCCCCAGTTTTTGCTGCTTCCCTCATTAGCAAAACTTCAAAGCCGTCCATATGAGCCTCAAGAGCCTTGATTGGATCGACTTCGGTTACGATTACCTTTGAACCCATCCCCGCACACCTTTGGGCAATACCTTTGCCAAGCCAACCATAACCACAGACCACAACCCGTTTTGAGGCAAAAAGTAGGTTCATTGTGTGCAGAAAACCGTCGATTGTAGACTGTCCTGTTCCGTAACGATTATCAAACATCATCTTTGTTCTGGCGTTATTTACTGCAACGATTGGATAGCGGAGCTTTCCTTTGTTTTGCATCGCCAAATACCGATTTACTCCAGTTGTCGTTTCCTCGGTAGCCCCAAGAATTTTGAGATTCTTGAATCTTTTATTAAAGTGGGCCTTGGTGTTTAGATCTCCGCCGTCATCGGTTATGATTTGGGGGTTGTGTGATAGAACTTGAGTTTGACACCACTCATATTCTGATTTTGATTGGTCTGACCATGCATAGATGCTGATTCCTTGTGAAGCAAGAAATGCTGCAATGTCATCCTGTGTCGTAAGGGGGTTACCACCACAAGCCACAACATTTGCACCAAGCTCCTTTGCACCAATCAGTAGAACCGCTGTTTCCTTTGTTATTTGGAGACAAAATCCAAGTGTTATTCCTTTGAATGGTTTTGATTTTTTAAATTTGTTAATCGAGTTTGTCAGAATTTGCATGTGGTTTTTTGCCCACTCGTATTGAAGTCGTCCTTTATGAGCCAAGTTTGGATCTTTGATTTTGGTCAACTATCTTGAGAACAGCTTGCGTATAAAATAATGATTCGTTGAGTTGATTACATGAGTAAAAATAGAACTGCTTGTTTTGCTACTCTGAGGGCTGGTGGTTTAGTGGTATAACGCTGCATTCGCAATGCAGAAGTCGAGGGTTCAATTCCCTCCCAGTCCACTTTAAACTGGTTGAAAGTGAAATGCACATATTCCACTAGCTGGACTGAAACAAGCTTACCTTCTTTTAGGATTCCACCTTTTTAACAGTAAAGAACTGCCGGTCACAGAAACAGAACTTGCAGCCATTGCCAATCCCGCCAGCGCTGGGTAAAGCAATCCAAGACCCGCAACTGGAATAAGTGCAGCATTGTATACAAAGGCATAGAACAAGTTTTGTCTTATCTTGCTGATTGTTTTTTTGCTTATCTTAATTGCTGTAACAACATCTTTGAGGTCATCTTTAATCAAAATGACCTTTCCTGCCTCAATTGCAATATCGGTTCCACTTCCAATTGCAATGCCTGCGTCTGCCTGAGTCAGAGCAGCAGCATCGTTTATGCCGTCACCTGCCATCGCTACCTTTTTTCCTTCTTCTTGAAGTTTTTTGATCACGCTTACTTTTTCATGTGGCAAGACGTTTGCAATTACTTTATCTACCTCAAGCTCTTTTGCAACCGTTGCCGCAGTTCGTTCATTGTCTCCTGTAAGCATTACGACCTCAATGTGATTTTCCTTTAGCAGTTTCACAGCTTCTTTTGCGCTGGGTTTAGGCGTATCAAGTAGTGCAATTATTCCAACTATTTTTTTATTCACTGCTGCAACTATGGCAGTTTTTCCTTCGTTTTGAAGTCCTGTGATGATCTTTTCCGCATCTTTTATCTCAATTCCTTCATCTTTCATTAACCCAACACTTCCAACTGTGAGTCTGGTACCTTGATACTCTGCGTCAACACCCTTTCCAGGAATAACGATAAAGTCAGATGTCTCACCGATTTTGATTCCATTCTCTTTTGCTTTTTGAACGATTGACTTTGCAAGGGGGTGTTCGGAATTTTTTTCAGCCATTGCAGCAACCTCTAAAATTTTGTTTTTGGCCGTATCGTTAACAGAATCCATTGGTATTATGTCAGTCACTTGCGGTTTTCCTTCTGTGAGCGTGCCTGTCTTGTCAAATACGGCAACTTGGATCTTTCCTAGCGTTTCAAGGGCTTCACCACTTTTGAACAAAACTCCGTTTTGTGCACTTTTCCCCATTCCAACCATTATTGCAGTAGGTGTAGCAAGACCCAAGGCACAGGGGCATGCCACAACAAGTATTGCAACTGCTGGGATCAAAGCGGTTGCAATAAGATGTGGCCCAACAGGCGAGATAAGGTACCACGCAAAGAACGTCACAACAGCAACTGCAATTACCACAAATGCAAAGTAACCTGCTATCCTGTCAACGAGTCGTTGCATGGGTGGTTTTCTACCCATGGCATCTTCAATTAATTTGACAATCTGGGAAAGAACGGTATCATTTCCAACTTTGACTGCCTTTACAAGTAGTGCACCCTCTTTATTGACTGTGCTTCCTATCACGACGTCTCCAACTTTCTTTTCAACTGGCATCGACTCGCCTGTAATCATTGATTCATCTACTGCAGAATGTCCTTCTACCACCATACTGTCAACAGGAATTTTTTCTCCCGGTCTTACAACTATGAGGTCATCTATTTTTATCTGCTCAAAAGGGATCTTAACTTCTTGTTCATCTTTTTTTATTCGAGCGGTTTTTGGTTGCAACTCTAGCATTTTTTTGATTGCTGAAGATGTCTTTCCTTTTGTTTTATTTTCAAGATATTTTCCTAGAATAATGAAGGTGATAACAACCGCTGCCGCATCATAATAGATGTTGTGCCATGTTGGCTCCGGAAAGGTATTCGCCACACTGAACAAGTATGCAGCGGTTGTTCCAATTACAACAAGTGTGTCCATGTTTGCAGATCTCATCTTTGCAATTCTGTAGGTACCAACGTAGAATCTGCTTCCAGTCGCAAACTGAACAATGCTTGCACATGCAAATACAATGTAAGCTGCAAGATTTGTACCTGCTAGTGGTACAAACGACATGTATTCGGGATAACCAAGAATCATAATAGGAATAGTAAATGCAACACCTATTACGAATAATTTTTTGAGCTTTTTTGCCTCTATTTGTTCTGCCGATGCGGAAAGATCCTCGCTTAGTATTTGATATCCACTTTTGTTTATGAATTGCCTGATATCTGAAAGAGAGATTAGTGCTTGATTGTATTCAATCAACACTTGACTATTTCCATAGTTTACCGAAGCATATTTGACACCCTCAATTTCTTTTAAGCGTCTTTCTAAATTGTCGGCATCGCTGGAATCGGCAATTCCACTAACCTTCAACGTTAGTTTCTCGTAGACTACTTTGTAGCCTGCCTTTTCAACTACGTTTTCAATTGCGGCAAGGTCTACCGATTTTGGATCAAACTCTATGACTGCCTTTTCAGAAGCCAAATTGACTTCACATTTTTTGACTCCATTAAGACCAGAAACAAAGTTTTGAATGGAATTAACACAGCCTGCACAATGCATCCCACCAATCTTTATTGTGGTTCTTTTTAGCTGCTTTTGTTTTGTTTTCATCGTCTTTTAGTAGGAGATAAGGATACTTAATATCAATACTTTACAATTGTAAAATTGCTCAATCTTTGATATAAAATAAACACTTTACAATTGTAAAGTCATAAATATCATAGCGATGATGTAATTGTGAGCTCATGCCATTTCAGCTAGACGATCTTGACATTACGATTTTGGAATCGCTGATAAAAGACGGTAGAAAGTCTTTCCGACAGATTTCAAGAGAGATCAAGGTAAGCACCCCAACCGTGAAGGCACGATATGAGAGATTGGTTAATGTTGGTTTGATAAAGGGAGTCTCACCAGTCCTAGATCTGGGTAAGCTTGAAAACAAGACAGGAGAACGGCTACAAAATATCAAATCCAAGGCAATAAGACATCATGATATCAAGATAAAAAAGGACATGATGGTCAAAATGTCATGTGATTACTGCGAGGGGCCCATGTACAACAAGCCGCACATCCTAAAGTTTGGCGGCTTTGAACGATTCTTTTGTTGTACCTCGTGCAGAGAATTATACAAAGAAAAGTACAGAGGAAGAATCGAATCCCTCTCGAAAAAACAAACCCTCTAAATCCAGTAAACATTATACATCATCACACTTCAATAGTTTCATGAAGGTCTTCAATGGAAAAGCTGCAGCTCAAGACTACATGTCAGCTCACACTTTGGCATTTTCCACACCAGAGCTTACACTTTTGAGATATTCGTTTTGGCTTGGAGATATCATCCCAGACCCAAAGGACAAATCAAACACAATTCCAAGGATCCTGTCATATGTTGAAGAAAAGGATTTTGCGCCAGTAGAAATTATTGATGAGGAGCACTACGAACCTAGTGGGGCAGTAAGAAGCACCGGCATGTACGGCAATATCAACAAGGTAACAGATACCAACGTCAAGTTTTGCTCAGAGTGTGGTGCCAGACTTTCTATGACAGCAAAATTCTGTACCGAGTGTGGAACAACTCAAGACTGAACCCAATTCACAGAAATCATGATTTTTTAAACAATGTTTATCAGTAAACAAATGAATATCATAGCATGTCAAAAAGCAAAACAAGGGATTGGAACAGTTTATGGGAGGAATATACAGAATTATTACGAAAATGGATGCAAACCTTCGAATCGTTACAAAAAGTTAGCTCCCAGATTCAATCAAAATATAACGAAGTCATGCTAAAAGCAGCAAACGAATCAAGTGAAAATACCTTAAAGGAGTTTCACGAAAATTGGCAAAAATCCATGAGTGATACAGCACTAAGTGCGTTCAAAGAATTTGGCGAAAACTGGCAGAAAATAACAAATCAATACGGTATGGAGCAGCTAAAAGCCTATAGTGACATCATGAACTCGTTTGCTCAAACTTGGCAAAAAATGTGGAGAAAGTAAACGCGCATATAGAAGACTTCGTGAGCAGAGACAAAATTCTCTATGCTTTTGTTCCGCATTTTGTGCAAAACTTGGCGCCAAGCCTAAGCTCGGATCCGCAACTCTTGCAGCTGTTAGATGAACCAGGAGATCTTGGTCTGAGTGAAGGATCTGGTGCGGGAAGTGTGCCAGGGGCACTGAATGCCTCCCTTGCCGAAACAACAGATGGTGGTCTTCCAGGTGTTTGTGCAGGCATCACAGGAACCCTACCAGGCATTCCAGCCATTGAGCCCGGTCCAAGACCTGGCATCAAGCCGGGTGACTGAGTCGTTCCAAGGCCCCCAAGACCTACCTTGTCAATTGCCTTTTTCATTTCAAAGATTACCTTAACTGCCAAAAACTCTAGCGCCGAATATGCTACAACATAATCGCCAAGTTTTTCAAAAAACTCTTTATCAGAAAGCTTTCCTTGTTTGTACAAGGTATTTGCATCCAAAAACGACTCGTAATACCCTTGTGAATCCTTAAAGAGATTGTCTAGTTTTTCTGCTAAGAGGTTTAGTGTGTCTACCTCACCTAGTGACATGTCAAAGATTCATTATTCTGCTATTAATTACTTTGGCGATAAAAAATGAAAAATTTAGGCTTTTGAAAGTGCTCTTTCAATCATGTTTTTGTAGGATTCTTTTGATGCGGCACCAACCTGTTGTGCCAAAACCTGCCCCTTGTGAATGATCATCAGGGTTGGTATTGAAAAGATGTTGTACTTTGCTGCAAGTTCGTTTGCTTCATCAACATTTACTTTGACAAAGTTTACCTTGCCCTCATAATCGCGTGCAAGCTCTTCTACAACTGGGCCTACCATCCTACATGGTCCGCACCATTCAGCCCAAAAATCCACAAAGACGGGTTTGGATGAGTCGATAACCTGCGCCTGCCAGTCTTTTGCGTTAGAGACGTGAATCAATGACATTTTTATCAAAAATCCTCCAGTCAAAGATATCTAAATACCTTAAGGTGTGATTTGGAAAAACCAACATATACTTAAATGACGAGTTGCCAAAATGCAAATTATGAGCTACGAATTGCGCGTTAAAAAATTACGAGGCTCAGGTGGTTATGTTATGGCTCAAGTTTCTGATGAACAACAAAGAAAGGGAAATCTTGGCGGACCGGACTTGTTTTTGGCACCGATCGGAAGACTGGAACCTGAACTGATTTCAAGATACTTTTGCAATACTTGTGAAAAGGACTATGAAGGAAGCCCAAAAATAGAATATGAAAATCCAAACGAGGAGGTTGCCCAGAACCTCATCTTGCTTGAGCGCGGACAGTATCTTTGTACCATGTGTGGTTCTACGATTGCAGAATACCGTGAATTTCGAAAACCCGATCAACAGTCCGAGGTAGGACTTGCAAAACCACTGACAGCGATATATGAACAGCCTTCTGCTTCCATTCCAACCGTTCAACCTACCGTTGAGGCAGCCGTTGAAACAGCTACTCAATTAGAACCACCAACGTTTTCTGTAGCAACGGATTCACCAACAACATTTAGCTCAATTGCAGGAATGTTGGTGTATGATTCTAATGCTACAAAGGTTGGTGTTGCAAAACAGGTAGGGATAGACTCATCACACCAGGTTGTGCTGATCGTGACAAAAAGCAATGGTCAAGAAGAAGCACTGGAATGGAGTAGAATCAAAAAGATTGGCGAGATTATTCTGTTAGGAGATGAAGGACAAGCTACCACTTCACAGGGTTTGAGATGCTCAAAATGTGGCTTTGAGAATAAATCAGGCTCAAAGTTTTGTGAAAGCTGTGGAAACAAGCTATAAAAAAAGATGACAAAAACAACTGCAAAGAACATCGTAAAGGATATCATAATTGTTGCAGTGGGAGTTGCTGCAATCTGGATTGGTCTTCAAGTAATTTTTGGTACACAAAATCCATTTTATGTGGTATCCAGTGGCAGCATGATTCCCGTTTTGGAAGTATACGACGTTTTGGTAGTAGATGGGAAGGTGCCTTTTAACAACGTCCAAATTGGCGACATCATCGTCTTCAACAGGCCAAATGGTCATGATCGAGTAATAGTTCACCGTGTTGTTGCCGTACTTGATGAGGACCCAAAGACGATCAGAACTAAAGGAGATGCAAACCCAATTTCAATTCCTGGAACGGATTATCCAATTACAAAAGGCGAGTACATCGGCAAAGTTGCCTATGTAATTCCTCAGATTGGGTATGTAACCAGAATTCTTACCCCTCCGATCAACTACATCATTATTGCCGTAATTGTGGGCATAATGATTGTAAAACAATATTCAAAAGGCAAAAAAGATTCTACGCCGAAATTTGATACCGAACCAAAGACCGATTCGGTCGTTGAAAAAGAAGACTTTGCCAAACACGACGATTTAGAATATAACGATTCCAGCCAAGACATAATCAAGCCAGACCAAGATCCCAAACCAGACGTAGACCCCAAAGTGAATTCTTCCAATAATATAGCTGACGCAGATAAAGATTCAAGTAAAAAGGAAGAAAACAAGCAGGACTAAAAGCTAGTTTATCAGAAATTTAAAAAATTATTTTTGTGGGATTTTAAAGACGCGCTTAAAGTAATCTGAATTCTCATGCGTTTCGTCGTTGTCACCTTTAACACCTGCCAGATTTTTTGCTAGGTTTTTCTTGTAACCAAGCTGCATTTGACGCGCTATCTGGATCCTTTGAGCCTGCGGCGAGCCCGCACCATGCATTGATTCTGTAAGATATCCAACGGCGTTTCTTCCAAGTGTCATGTTTTCAATTAATCTGAGAATCCTCATTCTATTTTCTACATCCACTCCCTTTCTTCCCGCCAAGTATTTTTTCAGCAGAGGTCCGGTTACGGGGTTTCTAAAGTCCTTTTCTGATGGCATTGTTACTACCATTCCACCTGCTATGTCTTGTGCAAGTCTTGAAATTTCGTAGGGGAACCTTGTTACATTATGTTTGCAGACATTTGCTAACATGTCGTCGTTTAGCCAAACACCTGACTTCATTTCATGTGCTTGGTATGATGACGCAATACCTGCAGCATAAATTGACTCGTTTAGGTGGGTCATCTCCACAAGTTTTTCACGAATATGAGACACGTCTGGCACGCCGTTGTAATCAGCAATGGTGGCAGCTGCTCCAATCATGACATCTCCAAGGCCAGTCTTGCAGACATAGCTACGTCTGTGATAACATGTGAATCGCTCAATTAGCATTGCAGCAAACTCGTATTCACCATTCATGAAAATTTTGTCATTTGGAATAAAGACATCATCTAAGATTATCATTGCTTCTTGCCCCGAGAATTGAGCATTTCCTGAATCGATATCGCCATCCTCCATGCTCCTCGTATCACAGGATTGCCTGCCATAGATGTACGTGATACCTGGTGCGTCTACAGGTATTGCTCCTACAATTGCATAGTCTTTGTCGTGTTCTGTGAGTCTGATTGTGGGCATTATGATAATCCAGTGTGAGTTGATGCAGCCTGTCTGATGAGCCTTTGCTCCCTTGACATATACTCCGTCAGGAGTTCTCTTGGTTATATGTACAAACAAGTCGGGGTCTGCTTGTTCTGAGGGTCCCTTTCCTCTGTCTCCTTTAACGTCTGTCATTGCACCTCCAATGACAAGATTCTCTTCTTGTATTTGTTTAATGAATTCTAAAAGTCTTTTGTGATAGGTGGTGTGATGTTTTTCATCGATTTCAAAAGTGACAGAATGAAGTGAGTTTAATGCATCCATTCCGACGCAACGCTGAAAACAGGTGCCAGTAAGCTGTCCAAGCTTTCGCTGCATTTTGTTTTGCAAAACAAGATCTGTTGCCGATTCTGCAATGTGTAAGAATCTGTTTACTCGCTTTCCCGCAATTTTTGAGATGGGTGCTGCCAATTCTTCTTCTCGTGCTGCCAGATCGTATGTTTCGGCAACTGCATTAATTGAGGGGCGGATCATCGGATGATCGACTGGCTCTTTTACCAGTTCACCAAAAAGATACACTTTGAGGTTCCTTCCCCTTAGGCTTTGGATATACTCCGAGCCTGTTCGGATTGGCATACAAGGATTTTTTGTTTGAACTCTTATAAATATTCAATACGGCTAGCCTAGGTCAGTTTTTTAATTTGCTTTAAAAATTAGGCAAAAATTTGGTTAGCCTAATTGTATCTAGAGCAATAAATGGTGTGATCATTTACAATCCCTATCGCCTGCATGAATGCATAACAGATGGTTGTTCCAACAAAATTAAAGCCTCTTTTTTTGAGATCCGCACTTATTTTGTCGGAGAGCGGTGTTGAGGACGGAATATCAGATAGTTTTTTGAATTTATTTTGTATTGGAGCATAACTGACAAAACCCCAAATGTATTTATCAAATGAGCCAAATTCTTCCTGAATTTTTAGAAATTGTTTTGCGTTATTAATTGCGGATTCGATTTTAAGCTTATTTCGGATTATTCCCTGATCTGCAAGAAGTCTTTTGATGTCTTGCTTTGAGTACTGAGAAACTTTGTGTGGATTAAAATTATCAAATGCCTTACGATATGTTTGTCTTCTTTTCAGTATAGTTAACCATGAAAGACCAGCCTGCGCACCTTCCAAAACCAACATTTCAAACAATCTTGTGTCGTTATGTTGTGGTATGCCCCATTCTTTATCATGATATTCAATCAAAAGAGTATCCTTTGCCCATTCACAACGCTTCATACATTTGAAAAAATTGGATCCAATTTATAGAAAATGATTGTTCATGCTAGTCCACAAATCTCTTTTTGTATATTGTTGCAACTATGGCTGCCGCAACAAATGGTGCAGACCAATAAAGCCACAGATCACTCAAAAATCCTGACAGGATAGCTGGCGCTAATGAACGTGCTGGGTTCATTGAGGCACCCGATATAAAAGACAAAAAAAGAATATCAAAGAATACCGGAGACCCAATCGCCACACCACCAAATATCTTGAATTTTTTTGTGTGTACTACGACTAAAATCATTGTAAGCAACAAAACAGTTGCCAGGATCTCGATTCCAAACATGAGATAAAGTGGATAATCGTAATTAGGGGTGTTGGCGCCAAGATTTGCGTCAAAACCAACTATGTATTTTACAAACAGGCTTGCGAGGAATGCCCCACTAAGTTGAGCGACAAAATAAAGAGGCAAAAGCCTTGCAGGCATGTGTTTTGTGATTAGAAGCGCAACTGTTACTGCAGGATTAAAGTGAGACATGGATGTCTTGGCAAACAATGGAACCATGAGAGATATAGCGACAAAAGGAGCAAACGCCTCAAACCAAAGTCCTATCGTACCACCAGATTGTGCATTTATTACAACAGAGCCTGTTGCAAAAACAACTAGAACAAATGTTCCGATCATCTCCGCAAAGAATCGCTTTTTGTTATCGGAGAGTTTTGCTAAGACAGTGTTTTGCAAAGCTGCCTAACCTTCTCTTCAATAATATCACGAATTTTTCTTACCTCATCAAGAGACTTTCCTTTTGGGTCTGGAATAGCCCAATCAGAAATATCACTTACAAATAACGCAGGACACGATTCTTTATCCATGCAACCCATGTTGATTACCTTGACAGCCTGTCGTATCATAGAGTCTGTGATTGTTTTGGGCTTTTGGATAGAGATGTCAATTCCAATTTCCTTCATTGCTTCGATAGCAAGCGGGTTCACAGTATCTGTGGGCTGCGTGCCAGCACTTTGTGATTCATATCCATCTGGACAATACTTTCGAAAAAATCCTTCTGCCATCTGGCTTCTTCCTGCATTCTCAACACACACAAACAGTATCTTTTTGTAATTTGACATCAAAAATTTATATAAATCTCAGTTTATATAAATTATTATTGATATGAAGGGGATGGAATTACTAAAATGTATTTGTGAGGAAACACGTCTTGGCATATTGGAGCTTTTACAAAAAAATAATGAGATGTCTGTTAATGATCTTGTATCCAAATTAAAAAAAGACCAACCGTTGGTTTCGCATCACCTCAGGTCGCTTAAGCAGTGCAACCTTATCAAGGCAAGAGAAAATGGAAAAATGACTATGTATTCATTGGCGAACAAAGAAGTCTCAAGACTCATTAGCGATATTGTAAAGGTTGGAGGCAAGATGGCAGCAGCATGCTGCGAAACATTAGCCTGTAAGTGTTAGATTCAGTTAACAGAGTTTATTGTAATGGTGGTACTAACCAATAGAATACTTCCGAAACAGGAACATTCAAACCATACAAAATTAATGGGATGCCGGTGCTTGCTAAAAGAATTCCTGCCACCAATCTTGTAATTTTCATCGGAACCCTTTTAATTATTCCAATCCAGATAAGACTGACAATTATTAAAATGGCAATAATTGCGCCCAAAACGGCACTTGTCAGTTCTATTATGCTAAAGGTGGCCATGGCGATGGAATTTTCAATCGCTTCCAAGATTGCAATGTAAATGTAACCAGCCACGAATTTTGTATCATCTATGAGTTGTTCTTCTTCAAAAAATTCTTTAAACATTGTTGCACTAAAAAACAACAGTCCTGCACCTAATGCAATCTCCAAAATGTATGTTGGAACGATTCCTGCAACATTCAAAAATACAAAGTAAAGGACTACACCTACTGCGATTCCAAAGAGAGTTATCTTGAGAGTTCGTCTCAAGCCAACTCTGCTGAGAACACCGATTCCAACTAGTGCTTGCTCACCACCTTCAACAAAAACATACTTTAACGCTGTAAAAAACACAATCAGCTCAAACGCCATAAAACGGGAATAGCTGGTTTGAATAAAAATTTGTACTTGATTATTCTTTGAGATGTTTTGAGGCTTTTTTTGCCTTGTAAAATACCTTAAAGCCACTCTTTGATGCTTTGAGTGTCTTTACTAATTTTACAGAGATTTTTGCAGCCTTGAAGATTGTAAGAAATGGGATTAGTACGAACATTACAATTTCGTGCCAGTGTTTTTTCAAAAATAACCTCCAGTTGTTTAGCTTCTTGTATTTTAGATAAAGGTCGAATGCCAACAATGCAAAAAATACCCACAATAATGCCTCAAAATAGATTTCGTATTCGTGAGGAATGTTGTATGGCGCCTCTTTTAAAAAAAGAGAGTCCGGATGAAACGATACGAAGCCGACAAGATAAGTAATTGCTATAATTAGCAGTGAAAAATCAAAGAGTTTTCCAAAGCGATTTTTTTGTTCCATATCTATCAACTTAGCTCAGTAAAAAAATAAGCATTCCTAGTGGGTAGCAAGGAATGCTTCGATGCCTGCCCCACTGTCAATGCCCAAAATGAAGAATAGGGTATCCCAAGCAATGACCTTTTTGAATGGGGCATGCACCTCATAGTTCCAATGACTTGGTTTAGGGTCTGGTACCATGATGCTATTGACTCTGTATTATGCATTGATAGGGTCTGGTAAGCTAGGTTGTTGAAAAATCAGCTAGGTTGTTGATTCTATCTAATAACATACACCTATGCATGAATCGTAAGATAAAATGCGAATCGATATGTGTAGAAAATGTGGAATGGAGCAAGTAGAATTTGAGGAGGCACAAAGATGTAAAATTTGTGGAAAAGAGTTTTCGCAATTTACTTGTGGCAACTGTAACATTGTAACTGAGCCACAGTATCATGTGCATAAAAAGGCTGAGATGCCTCTATTTAGTTAACAATGATTAGATTTTTGTGAGAATCATGGTTCAGCCCGTTACAAAACTTCAAACTAATACAAAAAGAACAAACACATTACCAAGACACAAAATTGGCTTCTATGGCCTAATTGTCATTGCGTCAGCTATTGCATCTATTATTGCAGTTATCTGAAATTCAAAGAAATTAAATTTAGGTGAGACCGATTCTAACGTCTAGAATCTTACAACCCTTTCCTTTCTCCATCACAAGTACAGGGTTCATATCAAGTTCTTTTATTTCCTTAAAGTCTGTCACGAGAGCAGAAAGCCGTTGGATGAGCTCCGAGAGCTTTTTCAGATCAGACGGTTTTTCGCCGCGGACTCCTTCAAGGAGTTTCTTGGTCTTAATCGAATTTATCATGTCATCCGCTTCTCTGTCCGTGACTGGGGCAAGCCTAAATGTGACGTCTTTGAGCACCTCTACGTAGATTCCGCCCATACCTAGCATTACCACAGGACCAAATCCCGGCTCCAGTTTTGAGCCAATAATCAACTCTTTGCCACCTTTTACCATCTCTTGTACTAGAACGCCTTTGATGGTAGCCTTTTTGTCGTACTTTTTGGCATTTTTGATTATTTGTTTGAAGGCATCTTTTACCTCCCCTTTAGAACTGATGCCAACCTTTACTCCCCCCGCGTCGGATTTGTGGATGATTTGTGGCGATGCTATCTTCATTACAACAGGAAATCCGATCTTTTTTGCTGCCTTGACTGCCTCGCTGGCTGTCTTTGCCAAAATGCTTTTTGGTAGGGGGAAGCCGTATGCCTTTAGAACCTCTTGGCCTTCTTCTTCTAGAAGATTTGCTCTGCCTTCCTTTTTGACAGCATCAAAGACCTTTTGTGCTTTGGCCTTATTTGCCTTGAATTTTGTGGCAGTTCCTTCCGGAGTCTTGAGCCAATTTGTAAACTTGAGCATGGCGCGAAGTGTCCTAATTGCTCCTTCTGCATAAGTGTAGTATGGCACATCACCTGCAGCGAGGATCTCTCTGTTTTTGATTCCCTCGTCAAGACCCATGAGGCTTGCAAGCATTGTTTTTTTGTATTTTTTTGACATGTTTACAGTTACTTCAGCTAGCTTGTCATAATCAAGCGTTGCAGAAGGCGTACACATTACAATAACAGACCCTACATTTTTGTGTGCAAGTACATTCTCAAGTACGTTGTTAAATCGGTTAAAATCGGCATCGCCTACAATGTCGACTGGGTTTCTTGAGCTTCCCCAAGGCGGAATCACAGCATCGATTTTTGGTCTGATTTCATCGATTTTTGCCATCTTTATTCCAAACTTGGAGCATGCGTCGGTTGAAATGATGGCGGGACCACCTGCGTTTGAGACAATGACCAGCTCACCCTCTAGTGGAAGCGGTTGTTTTGAAAACGCCGTAGCATAATCGAATAACTCTTCCATGGTATCTACGCGTATTGCTCCTGCTTGTTGCAATACAGCATCATAGATTTCATCAGAGCCCATAAGAGCCCCTGTATGAGACATTGCTGCCTTTGCTCCTTCTGGACTCCGACCTGATTTTAATACTAGAACCGGTTTTTTGAGATTCTTTGTTACATGTTTACAGATTTTTAGAAATTCTTGGCCATCTCCCATATCCTCCAAATACATGACAATTACCTTGGTTTGATTATGATCAGCCAACATTCTCAGAACATCGATCTCACTCATGTCAGCCTTGTTGCCGAGACTAACAACAGCAGAGAATCCTATTCCTTGTGCACTTGCGTCTTCTACAAGCGCTGCACAGATCGCACCACTTTGTGATACCAAAGCAATTTGCCCAGACTTGGGGGTTACTTTGAGAAAAGTAGAGTTCATCATTGTGTTTGGATCTAGATTCATTACCCCAAGGCAGTTTGGTCCGATTAGGCGTAATCCATATTTTTTGACGATATCTTTGAGTTGTTGTTCAAGCTTTCTTCCCTCCTCGTTTACCTCCTTGAAGCCCGCGGTGATCACAATCACTCCTCCAATTCCTTTTTTACCGCATTCTTCCAAAACCGTCGGTACGACATCGTTTTTTGTAACGACAACGGCAAGGTCGATTGGATCTTTAACATCTAAGACGGTCTTGAATGCTGCCATATCAAAGACCTTATCGCGTGTTGGAGAGATTGGATAGATTTTTCCTTTGAAACCTTTTATGATGTTAGATGTGATCGCGCGTCCAATACTTCCCTCTTTGTCAGACGCGCCAATTATTGCAATTGATTGTGGTGAAAGAAATGGTGACTCTGCCATCTTAACAAATGTGGCTCAGATAACTTTCCATAATAAAGCTTTCAG